>NZ_JBNCKS010000053.1:0-47346 GCF_049841635.1 Micromonospora sp. DT44
CAACAAACTACCTAAAATAGACAGAAAGCGATGGCCGCCACGCCAGTGGCAGCCATCGTTTAACACCAGTCACCTAGTCTCGGCGGGTGACCTTCTCCCTCGTCGCCCGCTCCGCCGACGGCCGCCGCTACGGCGTCGTCGTGGCCAGCAAGTTCCTCGCCGCCGGAGCGTTGGTGCCGGCGGCCGCGGCAGAGGTCGGCGCGCTGGCCACCCAGGCGCACGTCAACCTCGCCTACCGTCCGCAGGGGCTCGCGTTGTTGCGCACCGGGGTGGCCGCCGCCGACGTGGTGGCCGGCCTGGTCGCCGCCGAGCGGCAGCACCGGCAGCTCGCCGTGGTGGGCGTCAGCGGGCCGGGCGCGAGCTGGACCGGGCCGGCCTGCCACCCCTGGGCGGGTGGACGCGTCGGCGACGGCTGGGCCGCGCAGGGCAACATCCTGGCCGGCCCCGAGGTGGTCGACGCGATGGGCGAGACGTGGCAGGGGGCCTCGGCGCTGCCGTTCGCCGAGCGCCTGGTCGCCGCGCTGCGGGCCGGCGACGCGGCCGGCGGGGACCGGCGCGGCCGGCAGAGCGCCGGCCTGCTGGTGGTCGAGCGTGGCGGTGGGTACGGCGGCACCAGCGACGTGGTCGTCGACCTGCGGGTGGACGACCATCCGGACCCGGTCGCCGAGCTCGGTCGGCTGCTGGCCGTGCACACCATGCTGTTCAGCCGGCCCGACCCGGCGACGCTGCTCGACCTGAGCGGCGCGGTCGCCGACGAGGTGGCGGCGCTGCTCACCGCGCTGGGTCACCCGGTGGGCGACGCCGGGCCGGAGGCGGCGCTGGTCTCCTGGGCGGGGCTGGAGAATCTGGAGGAGCGCCTGGTGCCGGGGCGGATCGACCCGGTGGTGCTCACCCATCTGCGTGGCGTCGCCCCGCACGTGCCCGCGCCCCGCCAGGGCGCCTGATCACCGGACGCGCGCCGGGTCAACCCTTCACGCGGGGTACCAGCCGGTGCACGACGGTCAGCGCCAGCGCCATGACCACCGCCATCGTCCCGGCGATGCCGGCGGCGCTGCCCGCGTACCCGGCGAACAGCGGTCGGCGGGCCAACTCCTCCGGGCCGGTCCCGCGCAGATCCACCAGCCAGGTGAGCGCCAGCCCGGAAGCGATCAGGGCGAGCACTCCGGCGACACCGAGCACGGCGGCGGCGACGCGGTGCGCGTCGCCGGACTCGATCTGGGCCTGTTCCCGTTGGGTGATCAGCAGGAGCAGCCCGGCCAGCGCCGCCCAGACACCCACCACCAGATAGGCGGCGACCGCGTCACTGGGCCGGTGCCAACCGGCGGAGAGGGTGGCCACCCCGGCGACGGCGGCGTAGAGCGCGCCGACGAAGGCGCCGACGGCCCGCACCTTGCGGGGCAGGACGAGCATCAGCGCGACCGCCACCGACGCGGCCACGGCGGTGTGCCCACTGGGGAGGCTGTTGCCCACCGCGGCCCGCTCCGGGTCGACGCCGAAGTCGGGCCGGCTCAGCCCGTACTTGAGCAGTTGGGTGGAGACGTTGGCCCCGGCGATGAGCAGGGTCGCGGTGACGGCCAGGGCGATCCGCCCCCGGATGAGCGCGATGAAGCCGATCATCGCGGTGGCGGCGAGCAGCGACACCACCGACATCGCGTTCAGGATCCGGTCCACCGGTCCGTCGATGCGGTCGTGACCGATCTCGTTGCCGGTGAGGGCGACCGTGTCGACCCACTGACCGATCTCGGTGTGCACGGCAACCCGCCACACGGCGAGGAAGGCGGCCGCCTGGACGAGGGCCAGTACGACCAACCAGACCGCGGTCCAACCCCGTGCCGTCGCGCGCATCCGCACACCGTAGCGGCCGGACCGGACCGGTCGTTCGGTGCCCCACCGGCTGTCGGCGGTTAGGTTGTGGCGGGGTGAGGAGGTCGCGGTGAGCGACACACCGGAACGCGAGTCCGGCCAGGTCGAGCCCGGCCCGGCGCGGGAGGAGTCCCTGGCGGATCTGCTGGGCGGACGGCGGGGCGCGGTCGACGCCACCCTGCCGCCGGTGGCGTTCGCCCTGGGCTGGCTGATCGGCGGCGAGTCGCTGTGGGCCGGTGTGGGCGCGGCGCTCGCCGTCGGCGTCGTCGTGGCCGGCGTACGACTGCGACGGGGTGACCGGCCGCGCTCGGTGCTGATCGGTCTGCTCGCCGTCTGCGTCGCGGCGCTGATCGCGGTGCGTACCGGCCGGGCCGAGAACTTCTTTCTGATCCAGCTGCTGTCGAACGCCGCGAGCGCTCTGGCATGGGCCGTCAGCATCGTCGTGCGGTGGCCGCTGCTGGGCGTGCTGGTCGGCGCGGCGCTGGGCCAGCGCGCCCGATGGCGAAGGGATCCCGCGCTGCTGCGCGGGTACGGCCGGGCCAGTTGGGTGTGGACGGCGACCTACCTGCTGCGGGTGGCGGTGTTCGTCCCGCTCTACCTGAGTGGACAGGTGCTCGCGCTCGTGGTGGCCCGGGTCGCGTTGACTTGGCCGCTGGTCGCGGCGGCGCTGGCCGTGAGCTGGGTGGTGCTGCGCCGGTCGCTGCCACCGGAACACCCAGGCTTGCGCCACCCGGTCCCCGCACCGCGATTGCGGGCATAAAAGTGGAGAGGCCGCCACGGGGGGAGCGGCCTCTCCGGTGACGTACGTTACTCCGTCAACGTCCTTGGTGTGATCCCGTGACAGCCGGAATTTCTGGGCTTTTTCGCGGCAGTCTTCAGTCCGGGCGGTGGGGTGGGCCGGTCGACCCGCTGCGTTGACCAGATGACCGGCCCACCCCGGCCTGACCGTGGGTGTCAGGCCGTCCGCCGGCCGGGTCCCGTCGTTCCCCCGGACCCGGCCGAACCCCGGGGTGGGCAGGGCACTCCACCCACCCCGGGTCGCTGTCAGCCGTTCGGGAACAACGTCCCGTAGTCGGCGTACGCCATGGCCACATCGGCCTGCGCCCAGAAGCGGTGGTAGTTGAACGTGGGCTCCGGGCCACCGTTCAGGTACGCCTGCACCTTCGGCCAGTCCGGGTCGTTCTTGTAGAACGACCGGATGTCCAGGAAGCTCTTCCCGGCGGCGATGGCGTCGCCGTTGGGCATCTTCCCGGTCCAGCCCGGCGGGACGTAGAGGCCCTGACCGCTGGAGGCGTCGTAGACGTCGTCGAAGCGCTTGTAGTCGCCACGCGTCTCGGTGGTGGAAACACCCTTCGAGTCACTGGCGGCGTCCAGCGCGTCGAGCAGACCCTTGGCGGTGGTCTTCGCCGCCGCGTTGCCCGACTTGGCCGCGTACGCGATCAGGATCCGGGCGTAGGAGGCGGCGACGCCGACGTCCTGGCCCTTGCTGATCACCTCGACGTGCAGGTTGGTGTTGGGCTGCGGGCTGCTCGGGTTCCACGTGGTCGGCTGGCCGGTCCACTTCATGTCCGACGGGATCGACCAGTTGGTGCCGACCGTGGTGTTGGCGATCGCCCACGGCACCCACTTGTCCAGCAGCGCCTTGGCCTTCGCGTTGCCGGTCTGCAGGTACAGCTCGGCGATCCGCTGCATCGACCACGCCTGCATGCCGAACCACTGGTTCGACGGCGGGTCGTTGTAGACCGGGTCGACGTCGTAGAACATGCCGTAGAAGGTGCTCGTGCCCGCCGGCGGCTGGGCGTAGCTACCGTCCCAGCTGTTGGTCGCGCCGCCGGCGATGCCGCCCTCGGAGGACTGGAGCCAGGTGTAGAACTCCAGCTGCCGGTCGAAGCTCTTGGTCCAGTCGGAGACCGCGGTCGACGACTGCGGCTTGAGCTCCGGCGTGTTGGTCAGCGCCCAGGCCGCGAACGGGTTCTGGTAGCCGAAGTGGTTGTGGCTGGAGCCGATCCGCCAGGACCAGTTCTGGCTGGTGTCGTACGCGCCACCCCAGGCGTAGTACCAGGACAGCAGGTAGTGCGCCGAGTCCCGGCCGCTGCCGGCGGGGCAGGTGCTGGCCCCGACGCAGTTGCCGATCTTCTTGAAGTACTTGTCGAACATCGCGTACCGCAGGTAGTCGCCCATCTTGGCGGCCTTGGCCACGGTGGCGGCGACGTCGGCCTGCTTGCCCTGCGCCTTGGCCCAGGTCAGCGCCCAGTAGGCGGCCTGCACCGCACGGGCGTCGGCGTCCGGGGCGTTGGTGTACTTCCACTGCTTGGCGGGAGCGCCGCTGTCCTTGACGAACAGGTCGAGGTAGCCGTACTGACCGCCGTGCTTGAAGGTGTCACAGGACGGCTGCGGAATGGTCTCCCACACCGACTCCTGGGTGCCCCGCTGGAAGGTGTTGATGTACGCCGGCTTGGTGGTGCCGTCGCCGCAGCGGCCGAAGCCGTACGTGTTGTCGACGTCCATCAGCCAGTGCATGCCGTAGATGTCGCCGGTGCCGTAGGTGGACTGCAGCTCCGAGCGCAGCGGGTCCTGCCCGACCGAGATGTTCGGGTTCAGGGCCGACGGGTACTGGCTGGGCAGGTTGTACTCAGCGGCGTACTGCGGGGTGCCGGCGGAGCCCGCAGTTGGCTGGTCTGAATGATTCGGAATTATATATTTTTCCATCACCGTCCAGGCGTTGTTGAACGGCGCCCAGTTCTGGGTGACGCGACCGTACTGGGCCTCCAGCCAGATCCAGAAGCTGAACGCCTCCGAGGTGGTCTCGTGGCCGTGGTCGGGCGCCTCGACGATCAGCGTCTCGACCGAGTGGTACGGCACGCCCTCGGGGCTGAAGTAGCCCGAGTTCTTGATCTTGCCGTACTGGGCGAGGAACTTCTTGATGTAGGCGTTGTCGCCGCCGGGGGTGTCGTTGTCGATCTCGGTGGCGGCGACCGCCAGCGAGGCGAGACCGGTGGCGGCGGCGGTGATGGTGGCGCTACCGCCGACGGTGTCGGTGTCCTCGGCCGCGGCGATCGTGACGGTGACCCCGGTGTTCCAGTTGCTGGGGGTCAGCGTGACGGTGCTCGGCGAGACCGTGATGTCGCTGTCGCCCGAGGGGGTGAGGGTGACCGGCACACTTGTCGTCGGCGCGGCGCTGAGCTTCAGGTTGAAGGTGGACGTGCCACCCTCGTTGACGCTCACCGCGGACGGCGTGGCGACCAGCGTCGGGCCGCTGGCGGCGCCGACGGTGAACGACTTCTCGGCGACTCCGATGCCGTTGGCGTTGTCGTACGCCTTGGCCTGCACGGTGTAGCTGCCGGCCGGCAGGTCCTCCTGCGTGTAGGAGTACGGCGCGGTGGTGTCGGTGTTGATGAGCAGGCCGTTGCGGTAGAACTCGACCTTGCTGATCGTCCCGTCCGGGTCACTGGCGGTCGCGGTCAGCGGCACGTCGGCGGGCGCGGTGAACGGCCCGGAGGGCAGGCTGAGCGAGACGGACGGCGGCTGGTTGGCCGGGGTGCCGTTGCAGGGGGTGCCGTTCAGGGTGAACGAGGTGGGCTTCGGGTTGCTCCCCGTGTGGGAGCCGTTGAAGCCGATGGTGGTGGAGGCCCCGGTACCGAGGTTGCCGTTGTACGACTCGTTGGTCGCGGTGACCTCGCTGCCGGACTGGCTGTACCGGGCCGACCAGCCCTGGGTGACCCGCTGTCCGCTGTTCGGGAAGGTCCACTTGAGCGACCAACTGCTGATCGGGTCGCCCAGGTTCTTGATGGTCACGTTGGCCGTGAAGCCGGTGTTCCAGTCGTTGGTCGCGTAGACCACGTCGCAGGCCGGTGCGGCCTGTGCGGCGCCAGCGGGCAGCATCACCCCGCCGCCGGCGAGCGCGGCGGCGGCGAGGATCGCCACTCGACGGCGTCGTGCCAGATGTCTCATGTGCGCGGTGTCTCCTCGGACCAGGCCGGGTGGTTCCCGGCGAGGCGCCTGCCCGCAGGTGGTGGTGGTACGCGGGGGATTCGAGGCGCCCGGGAAGGTGGTAGCCCCGGGCCCGGCCGGGGTGCGGCGATGCGGCCCGCGCGGGAGGGGGTCCCGCCGGCTCGCTCGGGTGCCGTGACCGGAGGCGGTGCTCCGGCTGCCCTCGGCGGTCCCGCGCCCACGCGATCTGGCTCCTGTCGCGTTGAATCGACAGTGTGCCATGGAAGCGCTCCCACAACAAGCGCGGAGGGGCCGAGAACACCCACTTGTTTCGATCTCGTTTTGGGTCTTTCACAAAGGCGTGACGGGCGTTACAGTCGCAACATCGGTCGATGGGAGCGCTTCCATCGACAAAGGTTCCAACTGGAAGATCGCCGGGACCGTCCTCGTGGCGGGCCCGGGGAACCATCCGAAGGCCGACGGCGGGCCAGCCCGGACGCCGCCGTCAGCCATCATCCCGCCACAGGGAGGGAGGTGGAACCAGAGCCACTCGCGTGGCCCGGCTCCCGCGCGACACGCACGGCAGGACCCAATTCCGCCCGTGTGTGTGCAGTTACGGTGGGGACGGGGGTTGCCCTCCCCCGTCCCCACACTAAACCCCCGTACACGATGGGAAAAGAGGCCGACGGGACAGGCGCGAAGCGCCGCCCGGTCGGCCTCGTTCGCTGTCCGGGGCCCTCACCCGCCTCGACCCGCCATCGTCGGCCGCCGTGACGGCCGGCTCACCGGGTCGAGCGCTTCTGGCCTATCCTGGGAGCGCTCCCGAATCTCGGCGGTGGCCCCGTATCCACGAGGAGAATCCATGTCGATACCTACCGGGCCCGCCGGCCCACTGCGCTTCCCCCGCCACTTCGGCTGGGGCGCGGCCACCTCCGCCTACCAGATCGAGGGCGCCACCAAGGAGGACGGCCGCGGCGAGTCGGTCTGGGACACCTTCAGCCGCGTCCCCGGTCGTACCCGCAACGGCGACACCGGCGACGTGGCCGCCGACCACTACCACCGGTACGTCGAAGACCTCGACCTGATGCGTGACCTGGGTCTGCGCAGCTACCGCTTCTCCATCTCCTGGCCCCGCATCCAGCCCGACGGCAGCGGTGCGCCCAACCAGCGTGGGCTCGACTTCTACCGTCGTCTCCTCGACGGTCTGCACGAACGCGGCATCGCCCCGATGGCGACCCTGTTCCACTGGGACCTGCCGCAGGCCTTGCAGGACGCCGGTGGCTGGGAGTCCCGCGACACCGCCCTGCGCTTCGCCGACTACGCCAACGCCGTCTTCAGCGCGCTCGGCGACCGGGTGCCGGTCTGGCTCACCATCAACGAGCCCAAGACCGTCGTACAGAACGGCTACCTCACCGGCCACCACGCGCCCGGTCGACAGGATCCGGAGGCCGCCTACCTCGTCGCCCACCACCTGCAGCTCGCGCACGGCCTCGCGGTGCGCGCGCTACGGGCCTCGGACAGCACCGCCCGGATCGGCCCCGCGCTCAACCTGCACCCCTGCTACCCCACCGACGACTCCGCCGAGGCCGCCGCCGCCGCGCACCTCTACGACGGCTACGAGAACCGCCTCTACCTCGACTCGGTGCTCAAGGGCAGCTACCCGCAGGACGTCCTGGCCGACCTCGGCCCGCAGAGCCGGATGGTCCGGGGCATCCACGACGGCGACCTGGCGGTGATCTCGTCACCGGTCGACCTGCTGGCCGTGCAGTACTACACGCCCATCTACGTCGCCGCCGACGGCAGCACCGAACACCGCTGGCCCACCTCCGAGGCCGGCTGGCAGCAGATCTACCCCGACGGGATGTACGACGTCCTGACCCGGGTCACCCGCGACTACGGCCCGATCCCGCTCACCGTGACCGAGAACGGTCTGCCCACCCCCGACACCCTGGCCGCGGACGACACCGTCGACGACAGTGGCCGGATCACCTTCCTGCGCGACCACCTGGCCGCCGCGCACCGCGCCATCGCTGACGGGGTGCCGCTGGAGAGCTTCCACGTCTGGTCGATGCTCGACAACTTCGAATGGGACGAGGGATACGAGCAGCGTTGGGGCCTGGTCTACGTGGACTACGTGACCCAACGGCGCGTGCTCAAGCGCAGCGCCCACTGGTACCGCTCCGTCATCGCCGAGGGTGGCTTCTGAACTCCTCGCCCGGACAGCCGGGCCCGGACGGCTCGGCTCGGGTGAGCCGGTGACCGTCCGGGTCACGGCCGGAAGACTCAGCGAGGCAGCGCCTGCTGCAACTCCGCTCGCAGCGCCGGGGTGAGCATCTCCCCCGCCTGCTTCGCCAACCGCGCCATCTCGTAGCCCACCACGCCGATGTCGGCGTCCCCGGCCGCGAGCGTGGCCAGGATGGACCCGTCGCGCACCTGCATCACCAGGAAATAGCCCCGGCCCATCTCGACCACCGTCTGCTTGACGATGTCGCCGTCGAACATCTGCGCCGCGCCCGCCGTGATGCTCATCAGCCCGGACGTCACCGCGGCGAGCTTGTCCGCGTGGTCGCGGGGCAGGTGGTCGGAGATCGCCACCAGCAGCCCGTCGGAGGAGACCACCACCGCGTGCGCCACGCCCGGCACCCGCTCCGCGAACGCGCTCACCAGCCAGCTCAGGTCACGTGCCTCCTGGCTCAACGTCGTCACTGTCGTCCTCCTTCGTCGTGCCCCCACGAGGGTGGCACCGCTATCTCGGTGGTGTCCTCGGCCTCGGCACGCCGTACCCCGCTGTAGAGCCGGGAAAGCATGCCGCCGACCGCGTCCGGGTCGAGGTCGGCGCGCCGTGGCGACGACTCCGGCTGGGCGGGGCGGGTGACCGCGGAGAGCTGCGCCATGGGTACGCGTACCGGAAGGCCCCGCTCGTTCGTGCCGGCCGTCACCGGAGTCGCGGGCGGCACGGGCTGGACCGGGGCCGCCGGCGCGGACGGCCCCTGCCGGGACCACCAGCCGCCGCCGTCACCGGCGGAAGCGGCGGCCGGAGCCAACACGTCCTCGGCGCGTACCGGCACAGGTCGGGTCTGGCGGGGCACGGCGGCGGCCGGCGGACGACCGGCCACCGGAAGGTCCAGCGGCGCGGTCGCTGTTCCGTAAACGCCGCCGGACGGGGGCGCACCCGCCCCACGCTGCGCCGCGGCGCCCCGGGCCGCGTTTGACGCCAGCATCCGGGCGGGCGCGGGCGGATCCAACTCGACCGGGCCGCCGGGCGCCAGCAGGGTCGCCGGCAGCACGAGCCGCGCGAGGAGGCCACTGTGGCGCCCCTCGAGCTGCACGCGCACACCGAGCCGGCTCGCCAGGTGACTGACCACGAACAGGCCCATCCGCTCGACCGCCGCGACGTCCGCGGCCGGCGGGCTGGCCAGCACCGCGTTCGCCTCGGCGAGCGCGGACGGGCTCATGCCCAGACCGTCGTCGACGATCTCGATGAGCGCGCTGGACGCCTCGACCCGGGCGGTCACCACGACGAAGGTGTCCGGACGGGAGAAGGCCGTGGCGTTCTCCAGCAGCTCGGCCAGCAGGTGCACCAGCTCGCCGACCGCGTGCCCGACCACGTTGACGGCACCCATCGACTCAAGCCGTACCCGCTGGTACTGCTCGATCTCGGCGGCGGCCGCCAGCAGCACGGTGCCCAGGCCCACCGGGCGGTTCCACCGGCGGGTGGAATCCGTGCCGGCCAGCACCAGCAGGCTCTCGTCGTTACGGCGCATGCGGGCGGCCAGGTGGTCGAGCTTGAAGAGGTTCTCCAACTGGTCCGGGTCGCTCTCCTCACGCTCCAGGTCGTCGAGCAGCTCCAGTTGCCGCTCCACCAGCACCTGGCTGCGGCGCGCGAGGTTGACGAACATCGCGTTGACGTTGCGGCGCATCAGCGCCTGCTCGACGGCGACCGTCACGGCGCTGCGGTGCACCGCGACGAACGCCTCGGCCAGCTCACCGATCTCGTCGAGCGAGCGGACGACCGCCGGGGACACGTCGATGGTCGGCACGCCACCGGTGACGGTGCGCAGCCGGTCCAGCGCGTCGGGCAGCTCCACCTGCGCGATCCGCAGCGCCTGGCTGCGCAACAGGCGCATCGACCGGGCGACCGAGCGCCCGACCAGCAGAGAGATCAGCAGGGCGACCAGCAGCACCGCCACGACGCCGCCGACCACCAGCAGGGTGGTCCGGAACTGGCCGCTGCTCGCGTCGTCGGCCTGCCGCACCGCGTCGTCGAGCACACTCGCCTCGACCTGCCGTAGCAGCTCCTGGCGTTGCTGGCTCGCCGACCACCACTGCTCCGAGGGCAGCACCTCCGGCGCCGCGTCGCCGAGCGGAAGACTGCGCTCCTCCAGGCGGGTGGCGACCTGGAACCCCGGGTTCACCGAGGTCTCGTCGTACCGGCGGATCTGGTCGCTGGTGGCGGACACCCGGAACGCGCCGAGCGCGGTGAGCTGTTGGGCACGCAGGTCGGAGAGGATCACCCGGTCCTCGGTGCCGTACCGGCCGGCCCGGCCGGCGCCGTAGAGCTGCGCCCGGACCCGGGAGGACAGCTCCTTGACCCGGGCGATCTGGACGTAGCGCAGCACCGCGTCGCTCAACCCCGGTCGGTCCTGGCCCGGTGTCGGCTCGGCGAGCAGGTCCAGCAGCGAGTCGACCGCCCGGTGGTAGTTGCTCAGGATGGTGTCGTTGCTGAGCACCGCCGGCGGGATGGCCGGTCGGATGTCGACGACCTGGTCGTACGCCTCGAGCACCTCGGAGTAGGCGACCCGCCAGGAGGCGTCCGCGTCGGCCAACGGCTCGGCCGCCCGCCGGAGGTCCTCGACGGCGCGGTCGGTGGCCGACTGCAACGGCCGCAGGGCGGTGGCCGCCGCCTCGCGGTCGCCACCGCGGCGCAACTCGCCCAGCTCACCCGCCGAACGGTCGCGCTCCTGCTGGAGCTGGTCGACCACGGCGGTGATCTGCCGACCGATGCCGACCTGCCGGGAGAAGTCGTTCAATGTGGCCGTCCGACCGACCAGCGCGCTGGTCTGCACGCCCGCCAGCACCAGGAACGCCATCGAGGGCACCAGCAGCACGGTGGCGAGCTTGGTGCTCATCCGCCAGTCCCGCAGCCGGAACGGCGAGCGGCGTCGATGCGGAACGACCCGGACGTCGAAGCGACGCCGACGGTGGTTCGACACCGCACCGATCGACGGGTCGGGACCTGCCGCCACCCTGCCTCCTCCGTCCTGCCGCGTCCACCGCGACCCGGGGAGCGGAGTCCATCCAACCAGGCTCGGTGGCGCTGTCAACGGCCCGGGCAGGGCGAAAGTTCAGGAAGGATACTGCGGGTGGGAACGTCCTGTCGTGGTCGGTGAGACCAGTTCGTCCGTCCGGCCGATGTCGGCGAGCGCCGCCGCCGCATCAAAGTGACCCAGGGCCACCAGTGCCGCTCCGGTGGCACCGATCTCCGGGTTGCGTTGGTGGGACACCGGTCGCGGCGCGAGCGCGGCGGCGAACGCCTGCCGCCACCACACCGACGCGGCCACCGCGCCGCCGCCCAGCACCACCCCGACCGGCTTGTCGACTGTGGACTCCAGCACCGCGAGGTCCTCGGCGACCAGCTCACACAACCCCTGCATGAGCCCGGCCAGGATGTCCACCGCCGTGGTGCTGAAACTCAGACCGCGCAGCTCGCCGGTGCCCGCCGGGGCCAACCCGGGCGCCCGGTCGCCGCCGAACCGGGGATCGGCCGGCCGGCCACCGCCGACCGGCACCAGCGCCAGCGCCGCGTCCAGTTCGTCCCCGTGGGGCAGCCGCAGTTCCCGGTCCGCCCAGGCGAACAGGTTGCCACCGCTGGAGTACGCCGCCCCGGTCACCACGTGGTCGTGGTCGACCCGGTAGCGCCAGAGGCGCTCGGGCAGCCGCGGCAGCGGCTCGCCGGCCGGGATGCGCTGCATGAGGCGTACCGCCGCGGAGGTGCCCACCGTGACGGCGGCCCGGCTCGGGTCGGCGCAGCCCGAGCCGACGTTGGACGCGCCACCGTCGCCCACCGGCGGCGCCCACCGGGCCGCAGCCAACTGCGGCCAGCGGCGGGCCCGGTCGGGGCGGAGCCGGCCGTGCCAGTCCAACTCGCCCAGCGGCGGCAGGTCGCGGGGCCGTGCGCCGGCCAGCGTCAGCGCCTCCTCGTCCCAGCGCAGGGTGACGAGGTCGAGCAGGCCCGTGCCGGAGGCCTGCGAGATCGACATGGGTGCCGTCTGGAGCAACTCGCCCAGCACGTATTCCGGAAGGCCGACGAACCGGCTGACCGGCGTCCCCGACTGGTCCCGCAACCAGGGCAGGCGCACCGGCCAGTAGGAGCGGTGCCACCAGCAGCCCGTGCGTTGGTGGAAGCCGTCCGGGTCGGCCGGGCCGGACGTGTCGCCGACCGGCGCGGGCCGGGTGTCCAACCAGGTGACGACCGGGCCCAGCGGGCTGCCGTCACGGTCGAGCGGGAGCACCGAGTGCCACTGCGCGGACGTCGCCACCATGCCCACGTCGTGCAGGTGTCCCGCCTCGGCCAGCTCGTCCAGACACTCGACGAGGCTGGCGAGGTAGTCGGGGCCGGAGAGGGTGCCCGTGCCGTCGTCCCCGATGGCGAGTTTGACCTTGCGCCGGGCCAGGGCGCCGGGCAGCGGCCGGGTTTCCCCGTCCAGCACCAGCCCGCGTACGGAGGAGGTGCCCAGGTCGAGCGCGAGAATGTTCATCGCCGGTCAAGTTACCCGGTGCCGGCCGCGCCGGGACGAGGGTCCGGCCCGGCACACCCGTACGCCGGAAGGGGTCCCGAGTGAGGCCTCGACCGCGTAAGGTGATGCGCATGCTCGCGCACCCAACCTCCTGGTGGCCCGCCGACCCGGCGGCCACCCCCCGCGCGTAGCTTCATCCACGCGGCCGCCACCGAGGCGGCCGCCGGATCTCCGGCCCGGATGGCCGCCCCCGCTGGCGGCGCCCGGCGCCCACGGAGACCACGATGACCAGCCAGAACCCCCTGACCGACCTGCTCGCCGCCATCTACCGGGGCGACGATCCCGGCCCCTTCGCGCTGCTGCGCCGCGAGGGCGCCGACGACCTGGAACTGTTCACCGGGCCGGTCGGCACCGTCGACCGGCTGGCGGACATCCCGCTGCCCCCGGGTGAGCCCGGGGCGCGGACGTTGGCCCTGGTGCCGTACCGGCAGATCGCCGAGCGCGGCTTCGCCTGCGTCGACGACGACGCCCCGCTGGAGTGTCTCCAGGTCCGCGAACACGATTGGGTCCCGCTGGCCGAGGCGCTTGCCGCGCTGCCCGACGAGCCGGTCCGCACCCGGGACGCCGCCTTCGACGTCAGCGACGAGGAGTACGCGCGGATCGTGCAGCAGGTGCTCACCGACGAGATCGGTCGCGGCGAGGGTGCCAACTTCGTCATCCACCGCACCCTGCACGCCACCGTGCTGGGTGCGCCGCTGGTGGCCGCGCTGGCCGCGCTGCGCCGGCTGTTGGTCGCCGAACGCGGCGCCTACTGGACGTTCGTGGTGCACACCGGCGCCCGCACCATGGTCGGGGCCAGCCCGGAACGGCACGTCAGCGTCGATGACGGGCTCGTCATGATGAACCCGATCAGCGGCACCTTCCGGCCCACCGGCGGCACCCCGGACCGGGCGGACCTGCTGCGGTTCCTCGCCGATCCGAAGGAGATCGAGGAGCTGTACATGGTGCTCGACGAGGAGCTGAAGATGATGGCGACCGTCGCCGAGCACGGCGGCCAGGTCATCGGCCCTTATCTCAAGGAGATGTCGCACCTGGCCCACACCGAGTACCTGCTCGCCGGCCGGGGCACCCGCGACGTACGGGAGGTGCTGCGGGAGACCATGTTCGCGCCCACCGTGACGGGCAGTCCGATGGAGAACGCCTGCCGGGTGATCGCCCGACACGAGCGCCGGGGTCGGGGCTACTACGCGGGCGTGCTCGCGCTGCTCGGCCACGACGACGCCGGCCGGCAGACGCTGGACGCGCCGATCCTGATCCGTACCGCCGAGATCTCCCCTTCCGGTCGGCTGCGGGTGCCGGTCGGCGCCACCCTGGTCCGGCATTCGACGGCGGCCGGTGAGGTGGCCGAGACCCACGCCAAGGCGGCCGGGGTGCTGGCCGCGCTGGGTCTCGGCCCGGCGGCGTCCACCGGCGAGCGCGGGCCGGTCGTGCGACTCGCCGACGACCCGGAGGTACGCGACGCGCTGGCCGCGCGTAACACGCCGCTGGCCCGGTTCTGGTTGGACCAGCGGTCGCCCGACGCGCCCGGGCTGCCCGGGCTGGCCGGCCTACGGGCCCTGATCGTGGACGCGGAGGACACCTTCACCGGCATGCTGGCGCACCAACTGGGCGCGCTGGGTCTCGCGGTCACGCTGCGCCCGTGGCACGCCGGCGGCCCGATCGACGGGTACGACCTGGTGGTGGCCGGACCCGGCCCGGGTGACCCGGGCAGCCCGGACGATCCGAAGATGGCGGCGTTGCGGGACCTGCTCGGCGAGTTGCTGGCGACCGGTCGACCCACCCTCGCGGTCTGCCTGGGGCACCAGGTGCTGGCCGGCCTGCTGGGGCTGCCCCTGCACCGCAGGGACGCGCCCTACCAGGGGCTGCAACGGGAGGTCACACTGTTCGGCCGGTCCCGGCGGGTCGGCTTCTACTCCTCGTTCACCGCCCGCGCCCAGGCGGACCGGCTGGACACCGCGTACGGGACCGTGGAGCTGGCCCGGGACGTCCGCGACGGGTCTGTGCACGCCCTGCGCGGGAAGGGCTTCGCCGGGGTGCAGTTCCACCCGGAGTCGGTGCTCAGCCCGGACGGATTGACCGTGCTGACCGAGATGCTGACCGACCTGCTGCCGGCGTCGCGGCCGGTCGGCCAGGGTTAGCTCCCGGCCACGGCATGGTTACCGTCGTCGCGGGGTAGGGCTGGTGCGACCGGTGGCGCGAGCGGGTCGAGAGCCCCCGTCCGCGCCACCGGTCGCCTCAACCGCCCAGGCCCTGCTTGAGCGCCGTGCCGATCAGCACCGCCCGGCGCGCGGTGAGGGCGCAGGCGCCCAGCGCCACCGCGTCCGGGGCGATCTCCCCGTTGTTGCTGGTGTGCGAGGCGCCGTACGGGTTGCCGGCGATGAACTGGCTGGAGTCGGTGTAGCCGGGAGGGACCACCACACCACCCCAGTGGTAGAAGACGTTGAAGAGCGACGTCAGCGTCGTCTCCTGACCACCGTGCGACGTCGCCGTGGAGGTGAAGGCCGCGTACACCTTGTTGGCCAGCGCGCCCTGCGCCCACAGCGGGCCGGTGGTGTCGATGAACTGCTTCAACTGCGCGGCGATCATGCCGTACCGGGTGGGCGAGCCGAAGATCGACACGTCGGCCCAGGCCAGGTCGTCGATCATCGCCTCGGGAACGTCCTGGGTGTCCAGATGGTGCGCCTGCCAACCGGAGTTCGAGCGGATCGCCTCGTCCGGCGCGAGTTCCCGTACCTTGCGCAGGCGCACCTCCGCGCCGGCCTCCCCGGCGGCCTCACACGCGGCCTGCGCCATCTGGTAGGTGATGCCGGTGGCGCTGTAGTAGATCACCGCCACCTTCGTCTGGGCAGCCATCAGAGTTGTCCCCTTCTCGTCTCGGGTCAGCTCCCGCGACTACCCGGGCGGTGCGGAGACAAACGACGGATCGCGGTGTTCCGGTCGTCCGGGCTCAAGTTTTCCGCAAGTTCCCGGACGTTCCGATCCGGTCGCCCGCGCGGACGGCGATCCTGATGCCATCCGGTGCCGGCGTGCGATCCTGCCGCCCCCTGGCACCGGCGCCTGAACGGGGGATCGCGCTCCGCCGGCAACGGCGCTGGCGCAGCGCGATCAGGGGTCCGGCGCTTTTCCGGCCACCCGGCCGCGCGGGCCGCCCAAGCCGCCCGGCCTGCTCAGACCGCTCAGCCCACCGCCCGCTCAGCGGACCAGCATCGTCATCAGCCGGTCCAGCTCGGCCGCCGGGTCGGCGGTGAGGCCGGTGTGTACCGGACCGGCCTGGATCATCGTGCTGCGCGGCGCGACCAGCCAGTGGAAGCGCTCACCGAGCCGCATGCGGGTGGCCGGCCCGTCGCCGGAGCAGGTCCGGTCCAGCGACTCCAGCACCGCGGCGACGGCCGGCAGGTCGACATCGGGCGCCAGGGCGCGCGCCCGGTCGGCGTCCAGGTGCGTCCGCGCGGCCAGGAAGTCACGCTGCTGGCAGTAGAGCAGCACACCCACGTTGATCTGCTCTCCGCGCTCGACGCGGGGCACCAGCCGGATGACGGCGTACTCGAAGGGATGCCTCACGCCGCGCCCCCCGCCGGCAGCCAGTCCGCCGGGCGGGCGACCCGCCGCGACAGGTGCGACACGTACGCCTCCCGCGCCTCGTCGGCCGAGTCGAAGTCGGCCGCGGTCAGCCACTGGGCCGGCACCAGCGCCAACACCTCCCGGAGGAGGTCGGGGGTGACCCGGGCGGCCAGCTCGCCGTTGGCCTCGGCGACCCGGTCGGCGTACGGCGCGAGCACGTGGTCCCCGGCCCGGTAGGCGCGGTGCACGGCGGCGTCGGCGCGGGGCCAGTTGTGGTGGAAGTACAGTGCGGCGCCGTGGTCGATCAGCCACAGCTCGCGGTGCCAGATGAGCAGGTTGGGGTTGCGCCAGCTCCGGTCGACGTTCTCCACGTACGCGTCGAACCACAGCACCCGGGAGGCCAGCAGCGGATCGACGGGGTGCGCCACCGGATCGAAGCCGAGCGCGCCCGGCAGGAAGTCCATCCCCAGGTTCGCGCCGCCGCTGTTGCGCAGCAGCTCCTGCACCTCCTGGTCGGGCTCGGCCCGCCCGATCACCGGGTCGATGTCGAGGACCACCAGCGGCGGCACCCGCAGGTCCAGCCGGCGGGCCAGCTCGCCGCAGATCACCTCGGCGACGAGCGCCTTGGGCCCCTGCCCGGCGCCGGTGAACTTCGCGACGTACGTGCCGAGGTCGTCGGCCTCCACGACGCCCGGCAGTGAGCCACCCTCCCGCAGTGGGGTGACGTAGCGGATCGCGGTGACCTGGCGGAGCACGCCGCCCACCCTACTGTGATCTCCGGTCACCGGGAGCGCTGGAGGCCGCGCAGCAGCAGGTCGACGAGGCGGCGGGGGTCGTAGTCCGGGTCGTTGTCGCGACTGACGCAGAGGTTGCCGATGCCGCGCATCAATTCGTACGGGCGCGTGCCGGGGGTGATCTCGCCCGCGTCGACGGAGGCGTCGAGCAGTTGCCCGCAGACCGGCACGAGACGGTCGACGAACCAGGCGTGCAGCGTGTCGAAGCCGCCAGCGTCCGACTGCAGCGCGCTCGCCAGGCCGTGCTTCGTGACCAGGAAGTTGGTGAAGAGGTCGACCCACTGGCGGAGGGCCGCCAGGGGAGAGGCGGCGTTCGCCAGCAGGGTCGGTCCCGCTTCGGCGCAGGCCTCGACCTGGTGACGGTAGACGGCGACGACGAGGTCCGCCCGGGTCGGGAAGTGCCGGTAGATCGTCCCGATGCCGACCCCCGCACGGGCCGCGATCTCCCGGATCGGCGCTTCGACGCCGGAGGTGACGAAGACCGCCGCGGCGGCCGCGAGGAGCGTCTGCTGGTTGCGTACGGCGTCGGCCCGTCGGCCACGGGCCGGCACTTCCGGGGTCTGGCTCGTCGCCGACACGGTTCTCCTTCAGACACGCGACTGGTAAACGGATCAGCGTTCCGTATACTAGTGGAACGGCGATCCGCTTCGACTCTAGCGGAGGCAGGGCCACCCCTCCACGACGCCAGCCGTGCCGCGTCCGCACCCCGGGAAGGCCGGTGTGGGGCCAGCGACACTCCGCTGGCCCCGATCCCCGGCCGAGGTCAGTCGAGCTTGTCCCGCAGGTCGTCGACCTGGTTCTGAAGGCGGTCCACCGCGCCCTTGTTGTTGACGAAGGTGGTGATGCCCGCGGCGAGGCCCAGGCCGATCAGGACCGCCAGGATGCTCAGCACCAGGCCGCCGATGGACACGCCCCGGCCGGTCACGCCCGGCCGGCGGGCCATCTTCAGCCCGACGATGCCGAGGACGATGCCGATGATGCCGAGCACCAGCCCAACCCAGGCGAGGATGGCCGTCAACACGCTGAACAGGCCGGCCACACCGAAGACCAGAGCGAAGGTGGCGGCCGCGCTGGTCTTGACCCCGGTGGACGCCCGATGGGCCCGAGAATCGGCCGGTACGCCGGCACCGCGGGCCGGTTGGCTTGCGGCAGTCATGGGACTCCCTTCCGTACGCGCGGCGCGCGTACTTCCGGCCGGCCGCATTCCCACCGGCGCGGCGGTTAACCGTGCGTGTCGGTCCTCGGGCCTAGGCTGCGGCGGAGCGACCGGAAGGGGTGCGATGACTGCCGACCTCAGCGCGGCCGAAGCGCTGGCACTGCGGATGACCAGCCTGCTGCTGCGCCCGCCCGTCGGGCCGGGCACCGTCGCCGAGGTCGTCGAGTGGTTCGGGGCGATGCAGGCTCAGGACCTGGCGAGCGGGCTGTGGTCACTCGGCGCCCGGCTGCCGGGATGGACGGTGACCGACGTGCAGGCCGCGCTGGAACGCCGCGAAGCGCTGCGCACCTGGCCGATGCGGGGCACCGTGCACCTCGTGCCCCCCGCCGACGTGCGGTGGATGCTGGAGCTGACCGGCGTACGCTCGCTGGCCGGCGTGGCGAGCCGCCGGGCGCAGCTCGGCCTCAGCGAGGCCGACGCCGACCGGGCGGGCGATGTGCTGGGCGCGGCGTTGGCCGGTGGCGGCCGGCTCACCCGCGCGCAGTGTCTCGCCACCCTGCGCGAGGCGGGGCTCGGCACCGACGGCCAGCGCGGCTACCACCTGCTCTGGTACGCAGCCGTGCGCGGGGTGACCTGCGTGGCGCCCACCATCGGCACCGAGCAGACGTTCGCCCTGCTCGACGAGTGGGCGCCGGAGCAACGCCGCCCGGAGCGGGACGAGGCGTTGGCGCTGCTCGCCCACCGCTACGTCCGCGGCCATGGGCCGGTCACCGACCGCGAGTTCGCCGGGTGGAGCGGCCTCACCCTGACCGACGCGCGGCGCGGCCTGACCGCCGCCGCCGGCCTGCTGAGCACGGTACGCGTCGACGGCGAGCCGATGTACGTGGACGCGGCGCTGGCCGACACCCCGCGCGCCCCGGCGGCCGAGGTGCTCGCGTTGCCGGGCTTCGACGAGTACCTCCTCGGCTACCGGGATCGCACGCTGATGCTCGACCCCGCGCACCGGGCGGCCGTGGTGCCGGGCAACAACGGCATCTTCCAGGCGACCGTGGTCCGCGCCGGTCGCGTGGTGGGCGTGTGGAAGCGCAAGGTCGGCCGGCAGGCCGTCACCCTGACGGTACGGCCGCTGACGCCGGTGCCCACGGGCGAGAGGGCCGGCGTCGAGCAGGCGCTGACCCGGTACGCCGACTTCCTCGGGCTACCACCGCGCTTCGACTGGCCGGCCTGACCGGGCGGACTACTGGCCCGCCGGGTCGAGCGGCCTACTGGCCGGGCGGGGTCGGGCGGCCTACGGGCCGGCCGGGTCGGGCGGGGTCGGCCGGGGGCGGGCTGCGGTGAGCAGGTCGACGATCCGGGTCACGCCGGGGTCGGTGCGGATCTGCGCCACGCTTGCCGGCAACGGCAGCCGCCAGTTCGGGTACTCGTCGACCGTGCCCGGCATGTTGGGTTGGCGCACCTCCCCCAGCACGTCGTAGAGGGACACGCCGAGCAGTCGTGCCGGGCTGGCCGCGAGCGCGGCGTGCATCGCCACCACCACGTCGCCGTCGTCCGGCTCCTCGCCGGCCTCCGCATCGGCGTCGGGCGGCTCGGGCAGCAACGACTCGGCGCGCAGCATCGCCAGCAGCCGCTCGCGGTCGGCGGCGGCCCGGGCGCGTTCGACGGCCACGTCGGTGCCGAGCAGCTTCAACTCGTCGCGCACCCGCACGTGCTCGCCGGTCAGGAATCCGGGGGCGGTCGGCAGGTCGTGGGTGCTGATCGTGGCGAGGGCGTTCGTGGGCCAGCGGGCCGGTGGGGTGAACTCGCCGTCGTCGTCCCGGGCGAACCACAGCACCGTCGAGCCGAGCATGTTGCGCTCGCGCAGCCCGCGCGTCACCGCCGGCTGGACCGTGCCCAGGTCCTCGCCGACGACCACCGCGCCGGCCCGGTGCGCCTCCAGCGCCAGGATGCCGAGCATCGCCTCGGCGTCGTACCGCACGTAGGTGCCCTCGGCGGCCCCGGCGCCCGGCGGCACCCACCACAGTCGCCACAGCCCGGCGACGTGGTCGACCCGCAGGCCGCCCGCGTGCCGCAGGGTCCGCCGCAGCATGTCCCGGTACGCCGCGTACCCGGTCTCGGCGAGCCGGTCCGGTCGCCACGCGGCGAGGCCCCAGTCCTGGCCGAGCTGGTTGAAGTCGTCCGGGGGCGCGCCGACCCGTACGCCCTGGGCCAGGACGTCGGCGAGCTGCCAGCCGTCCGCGCCGCCCGGGTCGATGCCGACGGCCAGGTCGTGCACCACGCCGACCGGCATGCCGGTCGACCGGGCCGCCGCCGTCACGGCGTCGAGCTGCTCGTCACACAGGTGTTGCAGCCAGGCGTGGAACGCCACCCGGTCGGCGAGTTGGCGACGCTGCTCGGCGACCGCCGGGGCGTCGGGGTGGTGCAGTTCCGCCGGCCACGCCCGCCAGTCGTTGCCGTGCCGCTCGGCCAGCGCGCACCAGGTGGCGAAGCTGGTCAGCGCCGGGTCCGCGTCGAGGTCCACCGCCGGGGCGTACGGGTGCAGCAACTCCAAGGCGTGCCGCTTGGCGGTCCACACCTCGTCGTAGTCGATCAGGTCCCCGCGATCGGGGCGTAGCGCGTCGACCACCGCGCGGGTGGCCGGGTCCGCCGCCGCGTACGCGGTGGTGTCGCTGACGCGCAGGTAGAGCGGATTCACGAAGCGTCGGCTGGCCGGCGAGTACGGCGACGCGGCCACCGGGTGGGCCGGTCCGACCGCGTGCAGCGGGTTGAGCAGCACCAGCCCCGCGCCTGTTCCGCCCGCCCATCCGGTGAAGTCGGCCAGGTCACCGAGGTCGCCCATGCCCCAGGACCGCTCGGAGCTGAGCGCGTAGAGCTGGAGCATCCAGCCCCAGGTGCGGGGCGGCACGGGCAGCCGTCGGGGCACCACGACGAGGGTCACGTCCCGCCCGTCGCAGGCCAGCCGGTGCCAGCCCAGCGGCAGGTCCCCCGGCAGCTCCGCGTCGACCGTCCGGCGGCCACCGTCCTCCAGGGACACCACGCCCGGGCCGGGCAGCGCGTGCGTCGCGCCCTCGGGCAACACCAGGGTCGGCGGCAGCGCGGTCCGGTCCACCGCGCGGGCGGCGGCAAGCGCGTCGGCGAGCGCGGCGGGGCTGGTGGCGTCCACGCCGAGCAGCCCGAGCACGCCGACGACGGTCTCCGGCGCCACCTCGACACGGCGGTGCCGCCAGTCCTCGTACCAGGTGGACACGCCGTGCGTGGCGGCCAACGCGACAAGTCCCCGATCCATCACCAACCCACCCTGCCACGCCCACCCCCACCCCGCACCCCGCCCCGCCCCGCCCCGCCCCGCCGCGTCCCTCTCCCCGCCCCGCCCCCGGTCCGCGTCGATCTTGCACTTTCTGCTGCGACATAAAGGACCTGCCGCTCTATGTCGACGACACAAAGTGCAAGATCGACGAAGGCGGGGACGGGGACGGGGACGGGCCGGGGGGTGGGGGCGGGGTTAGTGGGCCTTGTCGAGGGTCAGGTTGCGGCCTGTGTTCGGGTCGAAGAGGTGGATCTTTTCCAGGTTGAACCAGGCTCGGCGGGGCTGGCCCTCGGTCGCGCCGGACTCAGCGGACAGCCGGGTCACCAGGTTGCCGCCGGCACCGGCGAAGTCGCCCGCACCCGCGTCCGCGGCCAACTCCTCCAACTCGGCGGCGCTGGCCCGCTCACCCTCCACGGTGAAGTACACGTACTTGTCCGAGCCCATCGACTCGACGATCTCCACCGGGGCCTCGAACTCCAGACCCCGGCGGCGGGTCTCGTCGTCGACCAACTCGGCGTCCTCGAAGTGCTCGGGCCGGATACCGAGGATCAGTTCGCGGGGCGCGTCGGCCGCCTCCAGCTCCCGGCGCAACCGGTCGCCGAGCGGCACGTCGCCCAGGGCCGTCCGCAGGCTGCCGTCCTGCACCGCCGCGTGCAGGAAGTTCATCGACGGCGAACCGATGAAGCCGGCCACGAAGAGGTTGCGCGGGTGGTCGTACAGCTCCTGCGGCGGGCCGACCTGCTGCACCGCGCCACCCCGCATGATCACCACCCGGTCACCGAGGGTCATCGCCTCGGTCTGGTCGTGGGTGACGTAGACGGTGGTGGTGCCGAGCTGCTTCTGCAACCGGGACACCACCGTGCGCATCTGCACCCGCAGCTTCGCGTCGAGGTTGGACAGCGGCTCGTCCATGAGGAACGCCTTGGGCTGGCGGACGATCGCCCGGCCCATCGCCACCCGCTGCCGCTGGCCACCCGAGAGGTTCGCGGGTTTGCGGTCCAGCAGCGCGGTCAGCTCCAGCACCTTGGCGGCCTCGTCGACCTTGGAGTTGATCGTCTCCGTGTCCAGCTTCGCCAGCCGCAGCGGGAACGCCATGTTCTCCCGCACGGTCATGTTCGGATACAGCGCGTACGACTGGAACACCATGGCGATGTCCCGGTCCCGGGGGGCCTTGTCGTTGACCCGCTGGCCGCCGATGCGCAGCTCGCCGGAGCTGATGTCCTCCAGCCCGGCGATCATGTTGAGGGTGGTGGACTTTCCGCAGCCGGAGGGTCCGACCAGGATCACGAACTCGCCGTCGGCGATCTCCAGGTCGACGTCCTGCACGGCGACGGTCCCGTCCGGGAAACTCTTGCTCACCTTGTCGAGCACGATGTCAGCCATGACTACCCACCTATCCCTTGACTGCGCCGGAGGTCAGGCCGGAGACGATGCGGCGCTGGAAGAAGAGAACGAACAGGATGATCGGTACGGTGATCACCACGGCGGCGGCGCAGATCGCCCCGGTGGGGTCCTCGAACTGTGACGCGCCGGTGAAGAACGACAGCGCCGCCGGCACCGTGCGGGACCGCTCGGTGGAGGTCAGCGAGATGGCGAACAGGAAGTCGTTCCAGCAGAAGATGAAGACCAGGATCGCCGTGGTGAACAGGCCGGGCGCGGCCAGCGGGGCGATCACCCGCCGGAACGCCTGGGCCTGCGTGGCGCCGTCCATCTTCGCCGCCTTCTCCAGGTCCCAGGGGATCTGCTTGAAGAACGCCGACAGCGTGTAGATCGCCAGCGGCAGCGCGAAGGTGATGTACGGCAGGATCAGCCCGGGCCAGGTGTCGAAGATCCCGAGCTGCCGTTCGATCTCGAACAGCGGCGACACCAGTGACACCTGCGGGAACATCGCGATCAGCAGGGAGATGCCGACCAGCAGCTTCTTGCCGGGGAAATCCAGCCGGCTGATGGCGTACGCGGCCATCGCACCGAGGACCACCGCGATCAGCGTGGCGATCAGCGCGATGCCGATGGAGTTGACCAGCGCTCGGACGAACTGGTCGGTGTCGAAGATCGTCCGGTAGTTGTCCAGTGTCCACTCGCGAGGGATGAACTTCCCGTCGGTCAGGGTGGCCGGCGTCTTGAACGACAGCGAGGCGATCCACAGCACCGGGACCAGCGCGAAGACGACCACGAGGACGTCCAGCAGGCCCCAGCGCAGCTTGGCCCGGGTGGTGGTTTCGACAGCCATGTCAGCGCCTCTCCCCGTCGTCGCTGCCGGGGGCAGCGGTACCGAACAGCTTCACGAAGACGAAGGCGATGATCGCCACGGTGAGGAAGACCAGCACCGACATCGTCGAGCCGATGCCGAGGTTGAGACCCCGCAGCAGGTTGTTGTAGGCGAGCATCGACACCGACGAGGTCTCGTTGCCGCCAGCGGTCAGCACGAAGGTGTTGTCGAACACGCGGAACGCGTCGAGCGTGCGGAACAGCAGCGCGACCAGGATCGCCGGCTTCATCACCGGCAGCATCACCTTGGTGAACTTCTGCCAGGCCGTCGCGCCGTCGGTGGAGGCGGCCTTGAGCAGGTCGTCGGGCACCAGGGCCAGCCCGGCCATCAGCAGCAGCGCCATGAACGGCGTGGTCTTCCAGATCTCGGCCAGCATGATGATCGCCAACGAGCTGGCCCGTTCGGTGAGCGGAGCGCCGTCGCTGAACAGGTCGGCCAGATAGCCGGTGCCGGGTGTCCAGGCGTACCGCCAGGAGAAGGCGGCGACGACCGTGACGATGCCGTACGGGATGAGCGCCGCGGTACGGACGATGCCCCGCCCGACGAGCGTACGGTGCATGATCAGCGCCAGCCCCATGCCGAGCACCAGTTCGACGACCACGGTGACCACCGTGATCAGCGCGGTCACCCCGAACGCCGTCCACCAGAACTCGTTGGTGAGCACGGTGACGTAGTTCTCCAACCCGACGAACTCGCGCTGGTCGGGAAAGCGCAGGTCGTAGCGCTGCAACGACAGCCAGAACGAGTAGATGATCGGGTACGCGGTCACCAGGACCATGACCAGCGCGGCGGGCGCGCAGAGCAGCCAACCGAGCCGGCGTTCGGCCTTCTTGTTCTCGCTCAGCGGCGCCTTGCCGCGGCCTCCGCGCTGGGTGGGTACGACGGCGCGCTGGCCGTCGGTCCCCTCGGTCGCCTCGGTCGATTCAGTGGTGGCGGGCCGGGTCATGGCAGCACCCCCTTCGATTCCAGGGCGTCGGCGATGGCGTCGCGCAGCTCGTCGGCGGTCTGCTGCGGGCGGATCCCGGACGGCGGCGACAGGATCGCCGACATGACGGTGGAGATGCTCTGGTAGGCCGGGGTCAGGGGGCGGGTCGCCGGGTCCTTCAGCTCTTCCAGGATGGTGTCCTTCATCGGGTACGCCTCGGCCATCTCCGGCTCGTCGAAGACGGCCTCGATGGTCGGTGGCACGCCGTCGTTGATCGCGGAGAAATTCTGGTGCTCCGCGCTGCGCAGGCACCGCGCGGCCTCGAACGACAGTTCCGGGTGCTTCGAGTACGAGCTGACGGCCAGGTTCACCCCGCCGATGGTGACCTTGCTCGGGGTGCCCTCGTCGACGCCCGGCACGCGGGCCCAGCCGACCTGCTTGGCCAGCTCCGGGTTGGCCTCCTGAAGGGCCGGGTAGACGAACGGCCAGTTCACCTGGAACGCGCCCGACCCGGACTGGAACTCCAGCCGGACCGGGTCCTCGGTGGCGTTGCTGAACGACGGCGAGGTGACGCCCGACGTGGCGAACTTTTGCAACTGTTCCAACGCCCGGACCGTACCGTCGTCCATCACGGCCTTCTTGCCGTCGTCGGAGAGGACCTTGCCTCCCGCGCTCTCGGCCAGGGTGTTGTAGAGGACGACCAGGCCCTCGTACTGCGCGCCCATGGTGAGCACCTGGTACGGCTTGCCCTGGTCCTTGAGCTGCCGGGCAGCGGTGATCATCTGGTCCCAGGTGGTCGGTGGCTGCGGCACCAGGTCCTTGCGGTACCAGAGCAACTGCACGTTGGTGTTCTTCGGCGCGGCGTAGAGCTTGTCCTCGTACCGGGCGGTCGCCAGCGGCCCGGCGAGGGTGCCCTGCTCGACCTCGGCCTTGTCCTGGCCGGTCCACTCGCGGATCCAGTCGGCGCTGGCGAACTCCTGGGTCCAGGTGACGTCCAGGCCGAGGATGTCCATGCCGGTGTCCTCGGCGGCGAGCCGGCGCACCATCTGCACCCGCTGGTCGTCGGCCTGCCGGGGCAGCACCCGGTAGGCGATCTTGTACCGCCCCTGGGCCTGCGTGTTGCAGTCGTCGACGACCTTCTGCAGGTTCTGCTCGGGCGGGTAGTACAGGTTGAGCGTCGGTGGGCCACCGTCGTCGGATGCGCCGCACGCGGCGAGCGGCGCGACCAGCGCCAGCGCGGCGGCAGCCGCCCCGACCCGGGCGATCGGCCGGCGTCGGTGTCGGTGTCGGGCCGTTTCGGGGTCCGTCATCGCCTTCCCCCTCTCGTGCACAACGGACCGGGGGAGGCATCCGTGCCCCGGCGCACGGTGAGCTGGCTCCGAGCCCAGGAGCTGCGAAAACGCCCCGCTCGGATACTCCGTGCGGCTACACTGCCCCACTCACCACATCGCGAAACCTGCCGGCAACACGGCGTGCCAGGCTCCCACCTCCGGGCGTATGACAGAGGTAAGCTACCCGTATGACAGATGCTCCGCGCCGCTTCACGATCTCCGTTCCGCCGGACGTGGCGCAGACC
The DNA here is from genome assembly GCF_049841635.1 of Micromonospora sp. DT44. Taxonomy (NCBI): domain Bacteria; kingdom Bacillati; phylum Actinomycetota; class Actinomycetes; order Micromonosporales; family Micromonosporaceae; genus Micromonospora; species Micromonospora sp. DT44. The sequence continues at coordinate 26,176 of NZ_JBNCKS010000053.1, forward strand.
CTGGAGAGCCAGGGCAACCGGCTGGTCAGCGCCTACGTGACCGAGTCCGTGCGCCGTCGCCGGCGGGTGGAGGAGCACAAGGAGCTGCTGCTTGCCGCCGGCATCCACATCAGTGAGCAGGGGGTCGCCGAGGCTCGTGCCCGCCGGTTGGGCGTGGAAGCCGAGTGGTCCGCCCAGCGATTCGAAGCCGAGCGCGCCAGGATCCGCGCCGCCATGGAGGCCGAGATGAACGGCGACGACGACGCTCCCCGCGCCGATGCCGCATGACCTCGGAGATGATGCCGCCGGTCCGACTGATCCTGGACCGGTCGGCGCTGCTGGGATACGCCGTCCTCCGGACCGTGCACGTGGGTGAGCCCGTCCATGAGGTGATCGAGGACGGGGTGCGGTTCGGGGTGCCGGTGGCGGCAGCCGCCGAAGCGCTGACCATGGCGACCGGCAAGGATCTGGCCCTACTTCACAAGCTGCTGGCCCTGCCCGCCTGTGCGCTGCTGCCCGAGCGCGCAGAGGACCTGCCGGAGCTGACCTTCTGGCAGCGCCGCACCCAGCGCTTCGACCTGGCCGCCGCCGCCGTGACGGCCCTGACAAACGAAGCCGCAGTGCTCACCGCCGAGGGACCGGGGTACGGCGAAGGGCTGCCACTGATCCCGTTCTCGGGCTGACCCGCGGCGGGCGGGCACCGGCAAGCGAACCCCCCCACCCCACCCCCACCCCTCTCAGCCCCGGTGATCAAGAGGTTTGCGTCAGGAAAGACATTTTTCCTGACGCAAACCTCTTGATCACCGGGAGCGGACGGGGTGGAGCGGGCGGGTGGGGCAGTCGTCAGCCCCTCGCCCGCGCCCAGGAGAGGAAGCGCTCGGTCATCCGGGCGGGCGGGTGGTCCGGGTGGAGCTGGGTGAGCTGCTGGGTCGCCTCGTTCATCAGGGTGCCGAGATAGATCAGCAGTCCGATCCGGTTGGTCCGGTACTCCGTCAGCAGGGCGAGCTTGGCCGGCTGGCAGGGCCACTCCCGGCCGCAGTTGCGGCACCGCCAGAGCGGTCGCATGGCGACGTGCGGAACGGGCGGACGGACGACCATCACCGCCTCCGCATGGGATCGCCCGGTTCAGGATGGAACCCGGCTCGACCGTTGCTGCCCATGTGCTGTCCTCCACTCGCGCCACCGTGTTCGGTCCGTGACAGTGTGGTGACAACCCGACTAACGTCGATACGCGCTCGTGCCAACCGTGCAGCTCACGCGACCAGGTGAGCAGCCGCGACCGACACGCCCACCCGGGTTGGGCGGAGATTGGGGAGTCGATGGGGACAGTGACCGACTACGTGCTGGAGGAACTGCGCCTGCTGCGGGCGGAGACGGGGCTCAGCCAGGACGACTTCGGCCGGAGCATCGGCTACTCGGGCTCGCATGTCAGCTCGGTGGAGACGGGCGGGCGACCGCCCACGAAGGAGTACATGCGGGCCGTCGACAACCACCACCGCACGGGCGAGCGCTTCCAGCGGATGCTGGAGCGGTTGGGCCGGCTCGACGCCGAGCCGGCCTGGCTGCGCGAATGGATCGAGTTCGAGCGGGAGGCGACCACGCTGCGCTGGTTCGAGTTGGCGTACGTGCCGGGCCTGTTGCAGACCGAGCGGTACGCCCGCGCCACGCTGGCCGGCGGGCGGTTCGACGCCGAGGACGTCGACCGGATCGTCGCGTCCCGGCTGGAGCGGCAGGCGATCCTGCGCCGCCCGCGTCCGCCGCAGCTCATCGCCGTGCTGGACGAGGCGGTGCTCCGCCGGCCGGTGCTCGACCAGCCGGGCCTCATGGTCGAGCAGTGCGAGCACCTGGTGGAGCTGGCGGCGGCCGAGCACATTCAGGTGCATGTGGTGCCGGTGGATGCTGGCATGTATCTGGGGATGGGCGGACAGTTCATCATCGCCGAGATGCCGGACGGCGAACGGGTCACCTACGCGGACAACCAGCTCACCGCGCAGATCGTCGACACGTCAGCCGACGTCGCTAAGCTGGCGAAGACGTGGGAGATCGTCCGCAACGAGGCGCTCCCCCGCCGGCCGTCAATCGAGCTGATCAAGGAAGTGGCGAAGTCATGGACACCCTGACCCCACGGTGGCGCAAGTCGACCCGGTCCGGCGGCAACGGCGGCGCATGCGTCGAGGTCGCCGACAACCTGCCGCACGTCGTGCTGGTGCGCGACACCAAGGACCGCGACGGCGGCACCCTGCACATCACCCCAACGGCCTGGAAGGCCTTCGTCAGGTACGCCAAGCACCGCTGACCAACCCCGCACACGCCCCCGCCCCGCCCGGCCGGGTCGATCTTGCAGTTTCGGTTGTCGAAAAGCCTGGAATGCCGCCTATGCAGGCACAGAAAGTGCAAGATCGCGGCCAGGCCCCGGCCGATCATGGAGTCCTGGCGACTTTGTCACCCACCACAACTCCTTGATCGACGAGGCTTCGGGCGGCACTCACCCCGTCACGCGACGCTTGCCCCACGGTCGACCCCCGGAGCGGGCATGCTGGGGCGGTGATCGCTCGCTTCAAGGACCTCTGCCTGGACGCCGCCGACCCGCTCGCCCTGGGCGGCTTCTGGGCGCGGGTGCTCGACGCCGACCTGGCCGACGCCGGTGACGGCGACACCCGGATCGACCCCCGATCGGCGCGCTCGGACGCGGAGTCGATCTGGGTGAACCGGGTGCCCGAGCCGCGGGTCGGCCGTACCCGCGTACACCTGGATCTGCGTTTGGCCGACGCGGACCCGGCGGCGCTGCTCGCGGCCGGCGCGCGGTCGGTGCGCGAGCCGGACGGCGACGTCGAGCGGTGGGTGCTGGCCGACCCGGAGGGCAACCAGTTCTGCGTGCTCCCGGCCGGCGACGAAGCCCGGCCGGGCCCGGTCGAGCTGGTGGTGGCCGCCGTCGACCCGGCGGCGCAGGCGGCGTGGTGGGCCGGCCTGCTGGGCGGCACGACCGGGGCCGGGCCGAACACTGCGTCGCTGCACGACGCCGCCGGTTTCCCCTGGCAGGCGTGGGTGTTCGACGGGGTCGACGAGCCCAAGACCGTGAAGAACCGGATGCACTGGGACGTCAAGATGACGGCCCCCGAGCCGACCGCGCTGCTCGACGCGGGTGCGACGCTGCTGCGTGAGCCGGTCGACGGGGCGCGCTGGTGGGTGCTGGCCGACCCGGAGGGCAACGAGTTCTGCGCCTTTTCGCCGTCGACCACCGGGTGAACGACCGACTACCGAGCGCGGGCGCGGTGCACTAGCGTCTTTCCCAGCGCCGCAGCCAGCGCGTTCGCCGCCGCCGTCGACACGCCTCCGGCCGACCCAGCCTGCCCGATCGGTTGGTTATCGCGGGAACGCCCTTCCGCCACTGCACCGGTTCGGCAGGATCGTCCCCAATGAGGGAGGTGCCGCCGTGCAGGACACCCGCGCTCTCGCCCTGACGTTCGAGGTGAGCGGCCTGCCACCGGTCAAGACCGAAGCGTTGTCCATCTTCGCCGCCGGGCATCGGCAGGCGACGAGGGTCCGCACCCTGCTCCAGGCCGCCCTGGGCGCGGCCCAGCGCACCGGCTGGACGCCGTTGCCCGGGCCGATCGAGGTGGACGTGGTTCTGCGGTGCCCGCCCGGGCACCGTACGTCCGACGCCAGCACGCTGCTCGGCGGCGTCTGCGCGGTGCTCCAGGACAAGAAGCGCGTCGCCACCATCGGCCTGGCGCATCTCGGCGTCCTGGTGGACGTCGCCCTCTACGACGACGACCGGCAGATCCGCCGGTTGTCGTACCAGGAGGAACCGGCGGAAGACTTCTCCTACCAGGTGCGGGTCGCCGCCGTACCGACCGGAGTTTGACCGACGGCCGCGGTGGGGTATCGCGGACGCCGACGAAGGGAGCACCGATGTCGGAGCCACATGTCACGCTCGACCCACGCGGGCTCGATCCTGTGCAGCAGAAGCTGCGTGGCCCGTTGGAGGAGCAGCTGACCTCGGCTCTCCAGGCGGCCACCGACCGGATCCGCGCCAGCTACGCGGGCGAGCCGGTCGAGCAGGTGTGCCAGCGGCTGTTGGACGAGACCCGCTCCGGGTTGCACCCCGACATCGCGGCCGGCTTCAACCCGGACATGGACGAGTTCTGCCGCGTGGCGATCTCGATCGTCCGCGGCGGCTCGGACGAGGCGGACGCCCACCACGCCGGCGACGGCCGGCACCGCGCCTAGGCATGTGACACAGGGACTGGCCGGGTCAGGACCGGGTCCGCAACTACCCGGCCCTGACCCCCGGCCGTCCGACGGGGAGCGGACAGCTCCGGCATTCACCACGCGCGTGGGCGTGGCACGACGCCACGCGGCTCGGTGGGGAGGCCCGGCCGCCCTGCACTCAGCTCCACGGTGCCCACCTGTCGGACGCCCGTGCGCCCCCGGCACACCCCGAAAGGCCGCGAACGCCGGCTCAGGCTAGGCGGATCGCGCCGGGCCGGACAAGCGCTGCCGGGCCCGCCGCGACGTGACTGATCTCAAGGGCGAAAAGCGGCAGGTACGCGTAACGCGACCATGATCGTCGACGCTGTTCGGATTCGACGGTCAGAAGTGGTCCAGCAGGTCCCGGAAGGCCGCGAGCCGCAGCACGCCGGTGTCGGTCGGGTCCAACTCGTCGTTCTCCAACACCCAGGTGTTCTCGTTCGGGATGAACACCGCGTTCAGCCCGGCCGCCCGCGCCGGCAGGATGTCCGACTTCGGGGAGTTGCCGATCATCCACGCCCGGGCCGGCTCGAACCCGTGCTCGCGGACCAGCCACCGGTACGTGTCGACGTCCTTCTCGGCCACGATGTGCGCGGCCCCGAAGTGGTGCAGCAGGCCGCAGGCGTCCAGCTTGCGCTGCTGCTCAGCCTGCTCCCCCTTGGTCAACACCAGCAGCTCGTGTCGACCGGCCAACTCGTCGAGAGCGTCGGCCACGCCGGGCATCAGCTCCACCCGGTGCTCCACCAGTGCCAGAGCCAGCCGGTCGATCTCCTTGCGCTCGGCGTCGGTGGCCGGCCGCTCGCGCAGCCGCTCCAGACAGTCGCCCAGGCTGCGCAGGAAGACCTTGCTGCCGTACCCGTGGGCCACCGTGTTGGCGCGTTCGATGTCGTCGAGGATCGTCCGGATCTCCACGCGGTCCAGGGTGGGGTGATCGAGCCAGCCCAGGAAGTCGTCGATCACCCGCTCGAAGACGACGTTGTTCTCCCACAATGTGTCGTCCGCGTCGAAGATCAGCACCTGCGCCTGCCGTCGAGACGTTTCGCTGGCAGCCATCCCGTACCCTCCTCATGTTCCTCACGGCCGAACTGAGCGATCAGGATAGGCGCGTGATCACGACGGCGTGGTCCCGCGCCCGGGGGGTGCGTCCGCCGGTGGAATTCGCGCACCGCGGACAGTCGTGAGGGATGTCGACGTGATCGTGCGACGCGGCGTCCCATCGGGCAGTCCCCGGCCGATTGGCTCGGGCCAGAAGCTTCAGGAGCACGGCATGATCACGGTGAGATGGTGGGCGGGCGCCGCGATGCTGGCCTGCGTCGGGACACTGCTGGGGTGCGGTGACGGAGAAGACGACCGGGTGCCAGGTGCCACAGCGGGGACGCCGACCCCGTCCGCCGCGGCACCCTCGAGTCCGGCACCGTCGAGTCCGGCACCGACGCGCCCGGCGGCCCCGGCCGATCCGCTCCTGTCCGGCAAGCGGGAGATCAGCATGGTGCGAGTGCGGGGGTCCGGGAGCGAACTGGAACTCAGCGGCCGCCTCGTGGAGGGCGGCGACACCGGCGGTCGGGTCCTGTTCGTTCCGGTCCCGATCGGAGACGACCGGTACGTGATCAGGGCGTACGGCACCGCCGACGGTCACCCCGCCAACGACGACCCGTCGTGTTGGCAGGTCAACGGCCTGGACATCGAGCCGGAGCTGACCATCCAGGCCTCCACCTGCGACGCTGACGACCCCATCCAGCGGTTCACCATCATTGCCCAGGGCGACGGGACGTACGTGATCGGCAGCGAATCCCGGACCCTGCAACACCTGCCCGGCAACGGACTGGTCCTCAAGGAGCGCGGCGACGCCCCGCCACCCACCACGTTCCGGCTCGTCGACAAGGGCCCCTTCAAGCGCGAGCCCCTCAACTGAGGCGGTACGGCAGGCGATCAGGGCCATCTCAGCAGGCCTTCCGCGATCATCGCTTCCCGCTCCTCCTGCGCCTCGGGGCGCAGGCGACCCCCACGGGTGAGCATGACGACGCCGTGCAGCAGGCTCCAGCCCAGCTCGGCGAGGGTGTCCGGGTCACGGCCCTGGGCCAGCGGGAGCAGGGCCGCCCGCAGCGCGGCAAAGACGGCCCGTGGCGCCGCCGGCACCCCGGCCGCGCCGAGGGCGAGGTCCGGGGTCAGCGCCAGCATCGCGTCGTAGACAGCAGGATTGGCGTACGCGAAGTCGAGGTACGCGCCCGCCATCACCGCCCACGCCCGTTCGGGGTACGGGTTGTCCGCGTGCGCGGCGGTCAGCGCGGCGGCCAGGTCGGCGAAGCCGTGCACCGCGACAGCGGCCAGCACCGCCTCCTGGTCCGCGAAGTGCCGGTAGAGGTCGCCGACGTTCGTGTTGGCCCGTTCGGCGACCCGACGGGCGCTCAGGCCCAGCCAGCCCTCGGCCTCGGCCAACTCGCGGGCAGCGGTGACGATGAGGAGTCGCCGGTCCTGCTCGGTGGCCTCCTCGGCGGGTACGGACACCGGCCGAGCGTAACGACCAGCACTGTTCGCATCCGCCTCGTGACGGATTGGTGACTAATCGCTCGTTGCGCAGGTCGTGACGCTGTTCGCTGCCGTACCCGATGGTCGTTCGTTAGGTGTTCAGGTCACTGCGACGGGAGGGCACGTGGTCGTTCGACGGCGTCCGCCCGCCGAGGTGGTCGGCGGGTGAGGCAGATCCCCGGCGGAGGGTTGGTGCGGGGCGCGGGCGCCCGCGAGCGGGCCACCTTCCTGGAGCTGTTCCTCGATCTCGTCTTCGTCTTCGCCCTCACCCGGATCTCTCTCCGACTGATCGACGACTTCACCGGGGGTGGGCGTGGCGAGTTCGCGGGCCTCGGTCAGGCGCTGGTGCTGCTGCTGGCCCTGTGGGCGGTCTGGACGTTGACGGTCTGGTCCACCAGTTGGCTCGATCCCGAGGCGATGATCGTCCAGACCGTCATCGTCATCACGCTGGCGGGCGCGATGACGATGGCGGTCGCGGTGCCCGACGGATTCGGCGCGCGGGCCTCCCTCTTCGCCATCACGCTCGTGACCCTCCAGGTCGGCCGGGTGGCGTTCTTCCACATCGCCGGCCACGGCCAGCCCGATCCGCGGCAGTCCATCCGGATCCTGTTCTGGCTCGGCCTGAGCGCGCCGTTCTGGCTCATCGGTGGGCTGGTGAACGACGGCACGATCCGTGGCTGGCTCTGGGCCCTCGCCGTGCTGCTCGACCACACCGGGTCGTACCTCGGGTGGCCGACCCCCCGACTCGGCGCGCAGCGGCTCGGCGTGCAGGGGATCGCGGCCGAGCACCTGGCCGAGCGGTACCAACAGTTCCTGCTCATCGCGCTCGGTGAGGCCATCTTCGTCATCGGGCTCGCGTTCAGCGGCAGCAGCTTCCACGCCGCGCAGACGGCCGCCTTCGTGCTCGCGTTGGCGACAACGGTCCTGCTGTGGCGGATCTACTTCCACCTGGCCGGCGGGACGCTGGACACCGCCATCGGCAGCTCCCGTGACGCCGCCCGGCTCGCCACGCAGATGGCGTTCGCGCACCTGGCGATGATCGCCGGGATCGTGCTGACCGGCGTGGGGATGGAACTTTACATCAGCGAGCCGTTCGGCCACCTTCCGGCGGCCTGGCTCATCGCCATCCTCGGCGGCCCGGCGCTCTTCCTCGCCGGACGGGCGGCCCTGGAATACCAGGTGTTCGACCGGATCTCCCGATCGCGGGCGGTCGGCCTGCTGGCCCTCGCCCTGCTGGTACCGGTGACACTCCCCTTGCGCCCGCTCGCCGCCGGCACGGCCGCCGCCCTGGTGCTGCTCGGCGTCGCCGCCGTGGACACCCGACGGTCCCGTGACCGGCCCCGCGAGGCCTCCATGCCACCGTTCTGACCCGCATGGTCGTTCACCGGCGCAGCGCCGTGGCCTGGCGCATGTGCGACAGCTTCTCGGGATTGCGAACGGCGTACAGCCCCGTGACGATTCCGTCGTCGAGACGCACCGTCAGGACGGTGTCGAGTTCGCCATCGAATCGGACGATCAACGCCGGGCAACCGTTGACCTCGGCCGGGTGCAGCGACAGCACGGCGACCTGCACCTGCCGCGAGGCCAGCAGACGGGCCACCTTGTCCGCGCCGACGACGGGCCGCAGCACCGCCTGCTTGATGCCGCCGCCGTCGCCCAGCAGGACGACGTCGGGCGCCAGGATGTCGAGCAGACCCTGCACATCGCCCAGGTCGACCGCCCGCCGGAACGCCTCCAACGCGCGCCGCGCCTCGGTCGCCGAGACCACACCACGCGGTCGGCGCGCGGCGACGTGCGCCCGTGCCCGGTGGGCGATCTGGCGGACCGCCGCAGGGCTCTTGTCCACGGTCGTGGCGATCTCGTCGTAGTCCACCTCGAACACCTCCCGCAGCACGAACACCGCCCGTTCGGTCGGGCCGAGCGTCTCCAGCACGAGCAGCATCGCCGTCGACACGTGCTCCGCCAGCTCGACGTCGTCGGCGACGTCGGGCGTGGTCAGCAGCGGCTCGGGCAGCCAGGAGCCGACATAGGACTCCCTGCGCCGGCCGATCGTCCGCAACCGGTTGAGGGACTGGCGAGTGGTGATCCGGACCAGGTACGCGCGCTCGTCCCGGACCGCCGCGTGGTCGGCGTCCGCCCACCGCAGCCAGGTCTCCTGGAGTACGTCCTCCGCATCGGCCGCCGAGCCGAGCATCTCGTACGCCACCGTGAAGAGCAGGTTCCGGTGTGCGACGAACACGTCCACGGCGGCATCCACCCGCGACTCCTGTCCTCGACGTCGGTTCACCACCATCCGACACCGGTCGACCGTCACCTGTGACACCACGGGCCTGTGCAGCACATCACCCACCGGAGTGAGTCACGGTCAGCGGGCCGGCGGTGTCTCCTGGTCGACCCAACCGAAGGGAACGTCCATGAACATCGCGCTGTGGATCGCGGCCGGACTGCTGGCCACGGTGGCGCTGGCCGGCGGCATCACCAAGACCTTCGTACCCCGCAGGAAGCTGGCCTCGCACCGCGGCGGCGGGTGGACCGGGGACGCCAGCGACGGCTTCGTCAAGACCCTGGGCGTGCTCGAACTCCTGGCCGCCGTCGGCCTGATCCTGCCGGCCGTGCTCGACATCGCCCCGGTCCTGGTGCCGGTCACCGCCATCTGCTGGATCCTGCTGATGATCGGCGCGATGATCACCCACCTGCGCTACGACGAGGCGAGGTTCGTCGCGGTGAACGCGGTGTACCTCGCCCTGGCCGCCTTCGTGGCCTGGGGTTGGCTCGGCCCCGAGCCGTTTACCGGCTGACGTTCACTGGACCTCCACACCGCCTCGCTAGCCTGGCGCGATGACATCGCCTCGACGCCTTCTCCTGGCCGGGCTCGGCGTCGTGGGCCTGCTGGCCTGCGGTTGGGGCCTGTGGTTTCTGTCGCTGTGGGCGTTCGGCGACGAGGGATCGTTGCCACCGAAGTGGCGAATCCCGGACGTGCCCGCCGGGGCGACAGTCGTCGACGAAAGCGAGACGTGCGCCTCCGGCGGGTGCTCGTGGCAGGTGACGGTCGCGCCCCCAGCCGGCCAGTCTCCGGAGGAGTTGGCCGAGACGATGGGCCTCTCCGAGCAGCAGGACCTGCCGCCGAAGCTGCTCGACCCCGGGTCGGTCTACGTGGTGGCAGAACCCCAGAACGGCCAGTTGATCATCCACGTCGGCTACGAGTAATCCATACGGTCGTGCCCCGCCCCCGGAGTGATCGCGCTCGATCCAGGATGTAGTGGCCTCCCGCGTCGAGGACACCACTACAACAAGGATCGAGCACGATCATGTCGCGCCCGCGCCCGCGCCCGCCCCGCGCCCGCATGATCCGCACACTTTCGGTGAAGTTGCTGCCTCCAGCCGCCGTGATGCAGCAGCATCACCGAAGTTGCGCGGATCTTGGGGGCACGGGCACGGGCAGGGGTCAACGGCGCAGGGTGAGGATCAGGTCGGCGACCAGCGCCGTCCAGCCGGTCTGGTGCCAGGCGCCCAGGCCGGCGCCGTTGTCGCCGTGGAAGTACTCCGGGAAGGCGATCAGATCCCGCCAGTCGGGGTGGGTCTGGAACAGCCGCGCCGCGCCGTAGATGGGTCGGCGACCCCAGTCGTCCTGGGTGAAGAGCGAGATCAACCGGGCTGACAGGTCGTCGGCGATCTCGTCCAGCGAGAGCTTCACCCCCGAGCGCGTCGGATACTCCACCTGGAGGTAGTCCCCGAAGAACGCGGCGTAGTCGCGCAACGCGCTGATCAGCAGGAAGTTCGTCGGCATCCAGATCGGCCCGCGCCAGTTCGAGTTGCCGCCGAACAGGCCGCTGGTCGACTCGGCCGGCTCGTAGCCCACCGAGAACTCCTGCCCGCCGAGGTTGACCGAGAACGGCTTGTCCAGGTGTGCGCGGGACAACGTACGGAGGCCGAAGTCGGAGAGGAACTCGTCGGTGTCGAGCATCCGGGCGAGCAGCCGGACCACCTGCTCCTGGCCGACCATGGACAGCAGCCGCTGCTGGCGGCCGTCCGGGCCGATCCGTCGGGTGCCGATGACCTCGGCGTACTCCGGGCGGTTGGTGAGGAACCAGCGCAGCCGCGCGCCCAGCTCCGGCAGGTGGTGCAGGGTCTTGGCGGTGAGGCGGGTGGTGGCGGCCAGCGGCAGCAGCCCGACCACCGAGCGGACCTTCAGCGGCACCTTCGTGCCGTCGGCGAGCCGCAGCACGTCGTAGAAGAACGCGTCCTCGTCGTCCCACAGCCCCTGCTCGTACGCGGCGGCGGCGATGTAGAGGAAGTGCTCGAAGAACTTGGTGGCCGTGTCCACCCAGGTCCGGTCGTGTTCGGCCAGCACGATGGCCATGTCGAGCAGGTTGAGCGCGTACATGGCCATCCAGCCGGTGCCGTCGGACTGCTCCAGCACGCCGGCCACCGGCAGCGCCGCCGAGCGGTCGAACGGTCCGACGTTGTCCAGCCCGAGGAAACCGCCCTCGAAGACGTTGTTGCCGCCGGTGTCCTTGCGGTTGACCCACCAGGTGAAGTTGAGCAGCAGCTTGTGCATCACCCGGCCCAGGAACTCGAAGTCCTTACCGCCGTCGATCTCGAACACCTTGAGGGCCGCCCAGGCGTGCACCGGCGGGTTCACGTCGCCGAACGCCCACTCGTACGCCGGGATCTGCCCGTTGGGGTGCAGGTACCACTCGCGCAGCAGGAGCAGGATCTGCTCCTTGGCGAAGCCCGGGTCGACCCGGGCGATGCTCACGCAGTGAAAGGCCAGGTCCCAGGCCGCGTACCAGGGGTACTCCCAGGGGTCGGGCATGGAGATGACGTCGAAGCTGGTCATGTGCCACCAGGCGCTGTTGCGCCCGTGTCGACGCCCGGCCGGCGGCGTCGAGCCGGGGTCGCCGTCCAGCCAGCGTTTGACGTCGAAGTGGTAGAACTGCTTGCCCCACATCAGCCCGGCGATGGCCTGCCGGGCCACCAGCGCCTCGTCGGCGGTGGCGGCCTCGGGGATCACGTTGGCGAAGAAGCGGTTCGCCTCGGCCCGACGGGCCCACACCACCGACTCGAAGCCGTCGCGCAGGTCCGCTGGCGGCGGTGGGCCGGCGGCGGGAGGTGACGCGGTACGGGTCAGCCGCAGCCGGATCTGGCGTTGCCCACCGGCCGGCACGTCGAGCACGTAGTGCAGCGCGCCCTTGGTGCCCTCGCGGGCCGGGTTGACGGTGGGCGCGCCGTTGACGACGTGGTCGTTGATGCCGTCCTTCGGGTACGGCGAGCGGCCCGCCAGGCCCCAGAGCCGTTCGGCGTTGGTGTCGTTGTCGCAGAGCAGCGGCACCGGGCCGCCGTCGCCCTCCAGCAGCAGTTGCCCGAGCACCCGGTGCTCACCGACGAGTCGGGTGCCGTCCCCGGTCAGCCGGGGAATCCGGTCGCCGCCGGGCAGCCCCCAGGCCCAGGTGTTGCGGAACCACAGGGTGGGCAGCACGTGCAGGGTCGCCGCCTCGTCACCCCGGTTGGCGACGGTGATCACCATGCACAGGTCGGTCGGGGACGCCTTGGCGTAGTCGACGGTCACCGCCCAGTACCGGTCGTCGTCGAAGATGCCGGTGTCCACCAGCTCGTACTCGGTGTCGTCCCGGCCGCGCAGCGCGTTCACCGCGACGAGTTCGTCGTACGGGAAGGCGGCCTGCGGGTAGTGGTAGCGCCAGCGCATCCAGGAGTGCGTCGGGGTGCTGTCGAGGTACCACCAGTACTCCTTGGCGTCCTCCCCGTGGTTGCCGCTGTCCCCACCGAGGCCGAACATCCGCTCCTTGAGGATCGGGTCCTTGCCGTTCCACAGCGCCAGGGCGAACGCGAACGTCTGTCGGTCGTCGCAGACGCCGGCCATCCCGTCTTCATTCCACCGGTAGGCTCTGGACCGCGCATGGTCGTGTGGGAAGTAGTCCCACGCCGTACCGTGCTCGCTGTAGTCCTCCCGCACCGTCCCCCACGCCCGTTCGGACAGATAGGGACCCCATGCACGCCAGTCCTGCTCCCCCGAGTCGGCCTGGGCGAGCCGAAGCCGCTCAGCGTCGGGTGGCGAGGCGTCGGAGGACGATCCGTCAGTGATCACGTGCACATCTTTGACGCCGCCGCGGTACTTCACCACAGCGGCCATTCTCGCCGTGGCGTGTTACACCTCGACGGCGGTGGAGGAAAGTTGATCGACATCATTTTCGGACCGCAGGTCTGCGGCGACCTGACCAGCGCGTCCAGCCGGGAGTGGCTGGTGCCCGACGGCCTCGGCGGGTACGCCATGGGCACCGTCGGCGGGTTGCGGACCCGCCGCTACCACGGCCTTCTGGTGGTGCCGGGTGATACGCCGGCGTCCCGCCAGGTGGGACTGGTCAGCCTCGACCCGGCCGTCACCCTGCCGTCCGGGGCGCGGGTACGCCTCGGCGCGCACGAGTGGTCCTCCGGCGACGTCGATCCGCGCGGCTTCGAGCTGCTGGAGCGCTTCGAGCTGGTCGACGGGCTCCCCCGCTGGCGGTGGCGGATCGGCGCGGTCGTCATCGAACGCGAGCTGGCGATGCTGCCCGGCCGCACCTGCGTGGCCGTGGTGCACCGGCTGGTCGCCGGCGGTCCGGTACGGCTGGAGCTGTCCGCCGCCTGCACCTGGCGCGACGCGCACGGCGAGCGGCGGGCCGACGGCCCCACCCCGCAGGTCGAGTCGGTGGCCGACGGCGCGGTGGTCGAGGGCGCGTACCGGCTCGCCGGCCCCGGCTGGACGCCGGAGGGGCAGTGGTGGCTGGGCGTGCACCACCGCGAGGAGGCCAACCGGGGCCTGCACCCGGACGAGGACGTCTGGTACGCGGGCCGCTTCGCCGGCGAGCTGGAACGCCCCGGTGACACGGTGTCGGTGCGGGCCTGGGCCGCTCCGCTGGACGAGGAGCCGCCGTCGGCCGTCGAGATCGTGGCGACGGCCCGGCGACGCAACCGGCAGGTGGTGGCGACGGCGAAGCCGGCCGACGACGTGGACGCGACGCTGGCGCTGGCCGCCGACGCGTTCGTGGTCCGTACCCGGCAGGCGGCGGTCGACGTGGTGGCCGGCTACCCCTGGTTCGGGGCCTGGTCGCGGGACACGATGATCTCGTACGAGGGGCTGTTCCTCTGCACTGGTCGGGCCACCGAGGGGCGGGAGCTGCTGCGGGCGTACGCGGCGACCCTCTCCGAGGGGATGCTCGCCAACACGGCCGACACCGGCCGGGTGGAGTACAACACCGTCGACGGCACCCTGTGGTTCCTGCACGCGGTGAGCCGGCACGTGACGGTTACCGGCGACACCGATCTCGGCGACGAGCTGCTGCCCGCGCTGCGCGGGGTCGTCGACGCGCACGTCGCCGGCACCCGGTACGGGATCGCCGTCGACCCGGCCGACGGGCTGCTCACCCAGGGCGCCCCGGGCGCTGCCCTGACCTGGATGGACGCCCGGGTCTACGGCGTACCGGTCACCCCGCGCACGGGCAAGCCCGTCGAGGTCAACGCGTTGTGGATCAACGGGCTGGCCGGGCTCGCCGAGTTGACCGAGCTGGCCGGGCAGGACGCGGGCGAGCTGTGGCGACTGCACGGGCGGGCCACCACCTCGTTCCGGGAGCGGTTCCCGTCCCCGACCGGGTGGCTGCACGACGTGCTGGACGCGCCCGCGCCGGCGTACCCGCTGGGTGGGGCCGCCCTGCACGACGACGACGCGCTGCGCCCCAACCAGTTGCTGGCCTGGTCGCTGCCGTTCGCGCCGCTGGAGCCGGACGAGGCGACGCTGCGCCGGGTCGCGAACGGGCTGCTCACCCCGCTCGGGCCGCGCAGCCTCGCCGAGGATGCGGCCGAGTTCGTGGGTCGCCACCGGGGCGGCCCGGCCGAGCGGGATGGCGGCTACCACCAGGGCACGGTGTGGCCGTGGCTGCTCGGGCCGTACGTGGATGCCACTCGCCGGGGCAAGATGTCAGTCGATGACGTATTGATTGGTATTGAGTCCCATCTGACCGAATATGGACTAGGCTCGGTAAGTGAGACGGCCGACGGTGTCGCGCCGCACTCCGCGACCGGCTGCCCGTTCCAGGCGTGGTCGGTGGCCGAGTTGCTGCGGGTACGCCGAAAAGGCCAGTAGCGCTTTACACGACCGCAACGGCGGTGTCTCCGCTGGTTATCTCGGCCCCGGCAGGATTGGCCCCGATCCAGACGCGACGGCGGCACCGACTCCGGTGTCGGTCGGCGCGCGCCCGGGGACAACTCAAAGGGGGCCGCATGTCACCCGATGCCCACGTGATCGACATCAACCCCGCCCGCCAGCTACGGGTGCTGATGCTGTCGTGGGAGTACCCGCCGGTGCTCGTCGGCGGCCTCGGCCGCCACGTCCACGCCCTGTCCGTCGCCCTGGCCGCCGCCGGGCACGAGGTCACCGTCGTCACCCGCCACGCCGAGGGCGCACCCCTGGAGGAGTACGTCGACGGCGTGCGCATCCTGCGCGCCCCCGAAGACCCCGTCGCCTTCCCCCTGGCCACCGGCTCCCTCCTGGCGTGGACCATGGCGTTCAACCACACCCTCACCCGCACCGCCCTGCGCGCCACCCAGGCCGGCGCCTACGACGTCATCCACGCCCACGACTGGCTCGTCGCGCACACCGCCGTGACCCTGTCCGAGCATCTCGACCTGCCGCTGGTCACGACCATGCACGCCACCGAGGCCGGGCGGCACCAGGGCTGGCTGCCCGAGGAGATGAACCGCACCATCCACGGCGTCGAACACTGGCTCAGCGGAGCCTCCACCCGCGTGATCACCTGTTCGGGTTACATGCGCGACCAGGTCAGCGCCCTGTTCGACGTACCGGGCGGGCTTGTCGACGTGGTCCCCAACGGGGTCGACGACCGGGCGTGGCGGGCCCGACCACGCGCGGTCGCGTCGGCCCGCGCGCGGTTCGCCGCGGACGGTCCCCTCGTCGGGTACGCCGGCCGACTGGTCTACGAGAAGGGCGTCCAGCACCTCGTGCACGCGGTGCCCCGACTGCGCGAACGGCACCCCGGGCTGCGCGTGGTGATCGTCGGCGACGGCCCGTACCGCCCCGAGTTGGAGGCCGAGGCCCGTCGCCTGGCGCTCGGCTCGACCGTCCGCTTCACCGGCTTCCTCGACGCCACCCAACTGCCGGCGGTGCTCGGCGCCACCGACGCGACGGTGGTCCCCAGCCTCTACGAGCCGTTCGGCATGGTGGCCCTGGAGGCCGCGGCGGCCGGAGCACCCCTCGCGGTGGCCCGTACCGGCGGTCTCGCCGAGATCGTCGAGCCCGGTGTCACCGGCGTGACGTTTCCGCACAGCGACCCGGTCGCCCTCGCGGGCGCGGTCGACCGACTGCTCGGCGACGAGGTCTTCGCCCGGCGGGTCGCCCGACGGGCCCGGACCATGGTCGGCGAACGCTACGGATGGGCCACCATCGCGGCCCGCACCGCCGCCAGCTACGCCGCCGCCCGGCGCGAACACGGCCCGCTCCAGGCTCGCCGGGCCGCCGCCCGACTGGCCGGCGGACGGAACCGGATCGCCATCCCCGAGGGCAATCTGCTCGCCGCCGCCGACCACGTCGCCTGCTGAGATTCGTCGGACGACCTATAGGTACCTTCCGATCCGCTGGTTAGGGTGTACACCGGACAGCGGCTGAGGAGGAGCGTGCGCAGGTGCTGATCGCCGGTCGGTACCGGTTGCTCGACCTGGTCGGCCGCGGGGGCATGGGTCGGGTCTGGCGAGCCCGCGACGAGATGCTGCACCGCGAGGTCGCGGTCAAGGAGGTCGTACCGCCGAACTGGCTGGCCGACCACGAGCGGGCCGAGCTGCGCTCGCGCACCCTGCGCGAGGCGCGCACCGCGGCCCGGCTCAACCACCCCGCCGTGGTCCGGCTCTACGACGTCGTCCAGGTCGAGGGCAGTCCGTGGATCGTGATGGAGTACGTCCCGTCGCGCACTCTGCAGGACGTCCTCGACGCCGAAGGGCCCCTGGAGCCGGCCCGCGCCGCCCGGATCGGCCTGGCCCTGCTCGACGCCCTGGAGGCCGCGCACACGGCCGGAGTGCTGCACCGCGACATCAAGCCGCAGAACGTGCTGGTCGCCCACGACGGCCGGGTGATGCTCACCGACTTCGGACTGGCCACCTTCGACGGCGGGGACGGCGCGATGACCCGCCCCGGGATGGTGCTCGGCTCCCCCCAGTA
This sequence comes from Micromonospora sp. DT44, assembly GCF_049841635.1. Taxonomy (NCBI): domain Bacteria; kingdom Bacillati; phylum Actinomycetota; class Actinomycetes; order Micromonosporales; family Micromonosporaceae; genus Micromonospora; species Micromonospora sp. DT44. The sequence goes on from NZ_JBNCKS010000053.1 coordinate 43,154, forward strand.
CGTCGCGCCGGAGCGGGCCGCGGAGGGGGTGTCCACGGTGGCCGCCGACCTGTGGTCCTTGGGCGCCACCCTGCACGCCGCCGTGGAGGGCCGCTCCCCGTACGCCCGCAGCAACGCGATGGCCACCCTCAGCGCGCTGGCGGCCGGCCCACCGGACCCGGCCCCACACGCCGGTCCGCTCGCGCCGGTGCTCGACGGGCTGCTGCGCCGCGACCCCCACGACCGTCTCGACCACGGCGAGGCCCGCCGGCTGCTCACCGCCGCCGCGGGCCCGACCGGCATCTCGTCCGCTTCCGGGGAAGTCGCGCACTCCACCACCCCGCAGCCCGTGCCCGACCCGATCGACTCCGGCGTCGACCCACCCGGAGACGCTCCCCTCGATGATCGCCCGAGCGTCGACCCGGATGTCCGGTACCCGCAGGACGCCGCCACCAGCACGACGGGGCGAGCGGCCCGCCGGCCAGCGGCCCGGCGGGCCGCGCTGGTCGTCACGGCACTGCTCGTGGCGGCGGCCGCCGGGGTGGGCACCGCGCTGGCCGTGGCCGGTGACACTCCGACCGACACCGCCGGGCCGACCACCAGCCCCACCACCAGACAGGTGGACGACGGTCGAGGGCCGGACGGGGAGTACGGCGACGACCGGGGCGGCCCGCACCGCGGCGGCCCGGGTCGGCCGCCGCCCGGTGGCCGCGACGTGCCCCCGCCGCCGTTCCCCTGCGTCCGCCCGGACGTCGTCGGCACGCCGGTCACGGTCGGGTCACCCGCTGCAGGCGAGCGGTTCCAGCCGCCACCGGGATGGGTATGGCATGCCGACACCACCGGCTTCCGGGTCTCCGTCCCGGCGACCTGGTACTACTCCCGGGAGGGCACGGTGGCCTGCTTCCAGGACCCGGCAACCGGCCGGGCGTTGAGCGTCGCCGAGGGCGGCGCGGCCGACCCGATGACCCGATTACGAGCGGCCCGCGACGAGGCCGCTCGGGCCGGCGCGCTGCCCGGCTACGACGAGATCCGGCTCGCCCCCGTTGACACCGGGGCGGAGTGGGAGTGTCGGTGGGACGCCCCGGACGGTCCGCGGATCCACGCCCGGCAACAGATTGTGGGTGAGTCACGCTGGACGTTGGGTTGGATCACTGAGGACCGCGACTGGAACACCGCGGACGGGGACTGGGCAACCCTGCGAAAGAGTTTCCGACCACCCCGCTGACCTGCGCCGTATGGCCGTGCCCGGCCCTCCGTCCGGCGTGGATCGAGGCCGCTCAGCGGATGAGAAAATCGGCGACGGTGGCTATCGTGTAACGCAGGGTGACCGAGGGGGAGCGACCGTGCAGCAGTTGCTGATCGCGGGTCGGTACCGGCTGCTCGACCTGGTCGGCACCGGCGGGATGGGCCGGGTGTGGCTGGCCCGCGACGAGATGCTGCACCGGGACGTGGCGGTGAAGGAGGTCGTGCCGCCGGCCTGGCTGGCCGAGGCCGAGCGCGCGGAGCTACGGCTGCGCACGCTCCGCGAGGCGCGCACCGCCGCGCGGCTCAACCACCCCAACGTCGTCCGGCTGTACGACGTGGTGCACGACGGCGAGAACCCGTGGATCGTGATGGAGTACGTGGCATCCCGGTCGGTGCAGCAGATCATCAACGACGAGGGTCCGCTCAACCCCACCCGCACGGCCCAGATCGGGCTTGCGGTGCTCGCCGCACTGCGGGCCGCGCACACCGCCGGCGTCCTGCACCGCGACGTGAAGCCGCACAACGTGCTGGTCGCCGACGACGGGCGGGTGGTGCTCACCGACTTCGGCCTCGCCACCTTCGACGGTGGCGACGGGGCGATGACCGGACCGGGCCTGGTACTCGGCTCCCCACAGTTCGTCGCACCAGAACGGGCGCGCGACGGCGTGTCGGACCCGCGTACCGACCTGTGGTCGCTGGGCGCGACGCTCTACGCGACGGTCGAGGGGCAGTCCCCGTACGCCCGATCCAGCGCGATGGCGACGCTCAGCGCGCTGGCCACCGAGCCGCCGGATCCGATGCGCCGGGCCGGCCCCCTACGCCCGGTGATCAGCGGCCTGTTGCAGCGCGATCCCTGGCGGCGCTTGACCGCCGCCGAGGCCGAGCCGCTGCTGCGCGCGGCAGCGGCGGCAGCGGCGACCGACCACGACCCGCCCTCGCCGGCACGATCCAGCGCGGTGGCGGCGGTCCGCGGCGCGGCCCGGGCCGCCGCGTCCGCCCCGGTCCGCGCCGCGGATGCCGCGCCGGACGCGGCGACGTCGGTCCACCGCCCGGCGGACCGCGCCGCGGGCCGACGCGGACGGGTCATCGCATGGGGCGGCGCGGCGACCGCGGTGGCCCTGCTCGTCACCGGTGGCGTCACGGCGGCGCTGCTGCACCGCTCGGACGACCGCACGCCACCCTCCGGCTCCGGCGGCGGCGCGACCACCACCCGACCGGCCGCGTTCGCCTGCGCCACGCCCCCGCCACCGAAGGCCACGCCGGTGCCCTCGACGCCACCACCAAAGGACGCGCGGTACGGGCTACGGGACGGCTGGACCTGGCACAACGACCCGACCGGCTTCCGCATCGCCGCCCCGGTGGGCTGGGCACGCTGGACCGAAGGGGCGGTGACCTGCTTCCGGGAGCCCAGCGGGGCGCGCGTGCTCAGCGTCGAGGCGGGACCGGCACGGACCGATCCGCTGGCGCACCTGAGAGCCCAGGAGGAGCGACTCGTCGCCGCCGACGCGCTCCCCGGCTACCGCAAGCTGGACATCTCCGCGCTGGACGTCTTCGAGGGCGGTGCCCTCTGGGAGTGCAGTTGGGAGAACGCCGCCGGCGAACGGGTGCACAGCATCCGGCTGCTGGCCAACACCTCGGCCGGACACGCCTACACCGTCTCGTGGTTGACAAAGGAGTTCGACTGGCAGGTCAACGCGGCATACTTCGTGATGATCCGGCAGAGCTTCACGCCCACCCTCTGACACTGTCCGTTGTGGACGGCTCAACTGACGCCCCTGCGACACCGGTGCTGGCTACAGTGGCGTAGTTTTGGCGCTCAAGATCCCTGGGGAGGGTGAGCCGAAGATGATGGGACCGTCGCACGCGCTGTCCGGCGCGGCGGTATGGCTGGCCGGGTCCTGGGCGCTGGACCAGTTCGCCGACTACCACCAGTCGCCTCTGGCGCTGGCGGTGGGTACGGCGGTGTGCGCGGGTGGGGCGCTCTTTCCCGACCTCGACCTGTCCGGCAAGGTGACCCGTAACCAGGGCGGCGCTACCGTCGCCCGCACGTTCGGGGTCTTCTCGCTCTTCGTGGCCGAGGTGATGGAGAAGATCTCACTCGGCGTCTACTACGCGACGAAACTCAGCAAGGACCCGCGTCGCAACAACGGGCACCGGACGCTCACCCACACGCTCCCGTTCACGCTGCTGGTGGGCTGGGGCACCACCGCGCTCTGCGCCGCGTACGGCAAGTGGGCGGTGATCACGATCCTGTTCTTCATGTTCGGCCTGGCCCTGCGCGGCCTCTTCGACGAGTGGGCCGAACGGGCCGGCTGGGTGATCGTGACCCTCGCGTCGGCCGGGACCGCCTGGTTCACCTTCGCCAACCTGCCGGGCGGACGGGGTTATCCGCTGATCGGTACGGCCGTCGGGGTGGGATGCCTCGTGCACATCCTCGGCGACATGATCACCCGGGCCGGGGTGCCGATCCTCTGGCCGATTCCGATCCGTCGCCGCATGTGGACGATGATCGGCCTCCCGAACAGCATCGCGCTGCGCACCGGCAGCAAGACCGAGGTCGTCGTCCTGCGCGCCGTGCTGACCGTGGTCGTGGTGCTCGCCACCGCCGGCCTGATCGCACCCTCAGTCCTACAACGCCTCAACATCGACGTATAAAACCCCACCCGCACCCCACCCCGCCGCACCCGCCCGGCCACACCCCGCCGCGTTCGCCGCGCCCGGCGTGTTCACCGCGCCCGCCGTGCCCGCCGCGTTCGCCGCGTTCGCCGCGTTCGCCGCGTTCGCCGCGTCGATCTTGCACTTGCGGATGTCGATCCGTCCTGCTTCGCGATTTATGTCGCCGCAGAATGTGCAAGATCGACGCGATGAGGAACGTCGCCGACGCCAAGATCGCGCTCGATCCAGGAGCTTGTCTCATCCTGTTTGGGCTGTTCAGGAGTGGTTGACAGGTCTTGTTGGTGTGGTGGGGT
>NZ_JBNCKS010000054.1:0-46221 GCF_049841635.1 Micromonospora sp. DT44
CGCCTACTACGACGAACTCCGCGCCCACGAAATCGGCCACAACGCCGCCCTGCGCCAGATCGGCAACCGCCTCGTCGGCATACTCCACGGCTGCCTCAAAACCACCAGCTCCTACAACCCGACAACCGCCTGGTCACACCGCCCACAACCCACCGCAGCTTGACACCTCAGCTCCTGGGGTGTCTGACCCCTGCCTCCGAACCCCGTGCGCTCCCGCCCCCACATCGCTCCCGCCCCGACCCCGGCGCTCCGGCTCCCGCACGCTCCCGTCCCCGCAGGCCCCGGCTTCCGCAGGCTCCCGCCCCCGCAGGCGTCGATCATGAAGTTGTGGTGCCCCGTAAAGGGTGCATATCCCTGCTATTCGGCCACCACAACTCCATGATCGACCCGGCCTGGCCCTGGAGTCCCGCGATCTTGCACTTTCTGTCGCGGCCTAAGGGGCATTCCACGCGTATCGGCAACCGAAACTGCAAGATCGCGGGTGCGGGTGCGGGTGCGGGTGCGGGTGCGGGTGCTGGCGGCACGGCCCGGGGCAGCGGGGCGGGGCGTGGGCACGGGCGCGGGCGCCAGCGGGGCGGCGGGGCGGGGCGCGGCGGCACGGGGGTGGGGGCGGGAGGTGTGGGGGTGGGGTTCGGGAGTGGGGTTAGGGGAGGGTGTGGGTGACGTTTTCGCTGTTTTGGCGGTTGGTCAGGCGGGTCGGGTCCAGGTTGGCGCAGAGGACCACCGTGGCGGCCCGGGTCAGCGGCGCGAGGAGCCAGTCGACCGGGTCGGGGTAGCGGGCGGCGTCGATGAGTACGCGCGCGCCTCGCTCGATGCCCAGTTCGTCGGCGCGGGCCTCGGCTCGGGCCAGCAGGTGCGCGTCGGTGGGGCCCGGACCCGGCTGCGGGGTGAAGTGGTCGCCGTGTCCGCGTACCTCGACCACGTAGTCGGCGAAGCCGGGCGGCACCTGCCGCAGTGGGGCGGCGAGCGGGGCGAGGCCCAGGGCGTAGCGCTCGTCCGCCGACCAGGACTGCGCCTCGTCGAACCGGTCGGCGGCGGCGAAGAGGACATCCGCGGTTCCCGGCATGTCGAGGACGGTCAGCTTGGCCGACCAGCAGCCCAGCAGCACCGCAGCGGTCTGCCAGTGCGGAGGGAGCAGGACGCCGGCCGGTGTGCCCGGCGCGAGGCCGACCTCGTCGACGAGGAGATTGGCGGTCTTCGACACCCAGTTCGCCAGGGTCGCGCCGGAGAGTTCGGTGCGGTCCCCGGTGGAGTCGTCGTACCAGGTCAGTAGCGGTCGAGTCGGGTCGGTCGCGATCGCGTCGGCGAAGACCCGGGCAATGTTGTCGGCCATCGGCGCGAACGATACGCCTCCGCGACCCGTACTCGATGACGATGACAAGTCGGCGTACGGTCGGGTCGCGGTCAGCGTCCGCCCCGTACTCCGGCGTAGGCTTTACCCCCGGAGTGTTGTTCCCCACAGACCCACCTTCAAGGAGTCGCCCCGTGACCGCCGGTCGCCCGCCCCGCGTGCTCATCGACGCCACGAGTGTCCCCGCCGACCGTGGTGGTGTCGGTCGATACGTCGACGGTCTGCTCGGCGCCCTCGGCAAGGTGTGCGGGTCGGGGGTGGAGTTGGCCGTGGTGAGCCTCCGCACCGACCAGGAGCGTTACACCCGGATGCTGCCCGGCGCGGAGATCATCCCCGCTCCGGCCGCCGTGGCGCACCGCCCGGCCCGCCTCGCCTGGGAGCAGACCGGCCTGCCGCTGCTCGCCCAGCAGGTCGGCGCGCACGTGCTGCACTCGCCGTTCTACACCTGTCCGCTGCGGGCCGGGTGCCCGGTGACGGTCACCGTGCACGACGCGACGTTCTTCACTGAGCCGGAGCACTACGACAAGTCGCGCCGGACGTTCTTCCGCAGCGCCATCAAGACCTCGATGCGCCGCGCCAACCGGGTGATTGTGCCCAGCAAGGCCACCCGCGACGAGCTGATCCGGCTGCTCGACGCCGATCCGACCCGCATCGACGTGGCCTACCACGGCGTCGACCACGCCGCCTTCCACGCGCCGAGCGAGGAGGAGAAGGCCCGCGTACGTGCCCGGCTGGGGCTGGGCAACAGCAGTTACGTCGCCTTCCTCGGCGCCAAGGAGCCGCGCAAGAACGTACCCAATCTGATCCGGGGTTGGGCTCGCGCGGTGGCCGACCGGACCGACCCGCCGGCGCTGGTGATCGCCGGCGGCCAGGGGCACGACGACGACATCGACCGCGCGGTGGCCGAGGTTCCGTCGCACCTGCGCCTGCTGCGCCCCGGCTACCTGCGGTACGGCGACCTGCCCGGCTTCCTCGGCGGCGCGCTGGTCGCCGCCTACCCGTCGTACGGTGAGGGGTTCGGCCTGCCGATCCTGGAGGCGATGGCGTGCGCCGCCCCGGTGCTGACCACGCCCCGCCTGTCCCTGCCCGAGGTGGGTGGCGACGCGGTCGCGTACACCTCGGAGGACCCGGACCAGATCGCCACCGACCTGGCCGCCCTGCTCGACGACGAGCAGCGCCGGTTGTCGCTGGCGAAGGCCGGCTTCGACCGGGCCAAGGAGTTCACCTGGGAGTCCAGCGCCGAGGTGCACATCGCCGCGTGGAGTCGTGCCCGTTCCTGATCGGTGGCTATTACGGCGGTGGTAGTTTCATGCTCAGGTCGTTCAGGCATGATGTGGCGATGTTCTACGCCGTGATCCCGGCGGGTGGAAGTGGCACTCGACTGTGGCCGCTGTCCCGCGCGGACCGTCCGAAGTTTCTCCTGGCGCTGACCGGGACGTCCGATTCCCTGCTTCAGGCCACGGTCGGCCGCGTGGCGCCGCTGGCAGGCCCGGACCGTACCTACGTGGTAACTGGAGTCGCACACGCCGCGGCGGTGGCACGTCAGGTGCCGCAGCTTCCGGAGGACAACATCGTCGTGGAGCCGTCGAGGCGGGAGTCGTGCGCGGCGATCGGCCTCGCGGCGGCGATCATCGCGCGACGTGAGCCGACCGCCGTGATGGGCGCTTTCTCCGCCGACCACGTCGTCGGTGATGACGACCGTTTCGTCGAGATCCTTCGTGCGGCGATCGCGGCCGCCGAGGAAGGTCAGATGGTGGCGGTGGGGATTACCCCGACCTACCCGGAGACCGGTTACGGCTACCTTGAGGCGGGTGAGCCCGTCGGGTCGGGTCCGTCGCTGCGGGTGCTGCGTTTCAAGGAAAAACCTGAATACGACCTGGCCGTCAAGTATGTGGAGTCGGGGCGCTTCTACTGGAACGCGTCGATGTTCGTCTGGCGCGTTGACGTGTTCCTCGACGAATTGGCCCGACAGCAGCCCGCCCTGTTCGCCGGACTGACCGAGATCGCTGCCGCCTGGGACACCGACGAGCGGGCCGAGGTGCTCGACCGGGTGTGGCCCACCTTGCAGAAGATTTCAGTGGACTTCGCCGTGATGGAGGGCGCCGCTGAGAAGGGCCTTGTATCCACGGTCCCGGCCGACTTCCCGTGGAACGACGTCGGTGACTTCAACTCCTTGGGTGACGCCCTCAGCCGCACACCCGTCGACAACGTCATCATTGGGGCGGACGAGTCGGTCGAGCAGGGACGGGTGATGGCCCGCGAGACCACCGGTTCGGTATTGGTGACCCGGACGGGACGGCTGATGGTCACGCTGGGCCTGCGGGACGTGGTGGTCGTCGACACCGCCGACGCACTCTTCGTCTGTGACCGTTCGCGTGCGCAGGAGGTCAAGGAAGTGGTTGCCGAGTTGGCTCAGCAGTATTTGTAGTCAAGTGGCGTCGTGCGCGGCCCGCTGAGCCGGCGGCGGGCCGTAGCGGTCCTGGTCGGTGACCGGACGGCTGTCTTGCCATGCTCGTTCGAACGCGCTGAAGAAGAAGCTGAACCATTCGCCATCAGTGGTCCGTTCCAGCTGAACGAACGGCGTCATATCTACCGGCATCTTGTACATATGGAGGTGTGCCGCCAGGCTGCCGGAGCGCAGCGTCGGATCGATGATGACATAACTGCAGAAGATCATCTTATCGATCAGTCGGATCTGCACACGGCCGTCACCACCGGCATCGAGTGATCGGTGCAAAATGCGGTAGTTGTTCCTCAGGTGGTCGATGGCCAAGCGAAATTCGCCGTCGTCCGGGGACACCCAGTTGTCAAAGACCATGTGGTCGGCGTATCGCTGCACGCTCTCCTGGGTCGGCGCGCTGAGCATGATCCTGATCCGGACACCTCCGCGGGCTACCTCCTCCAACCGCCCCGCCATGCCGACTACGGTGTCGAGGCTCGGCCCGACAAGAATCACCTCACGGCGGGCGGCCTCCACCACGTCGGCGAGGCGAGGAACCTGATTGCGTCGGGTCATCACGACGTGGTGGTCGCCTTGGCGGGGAATTCGGCGAGACACGTCGTTGAGTTGGTTGAGGACGTTGTTGAGGATTCCGGTCCGCTCGGCCAGGTTGTCGATCGCTAACAGGCCGAGCAGAGCGAGGATGATCTCCTGTTCGGAGTAGTCCAAGCCGGCGATCTTCACCTTCGCCAGGGCCAGGATGGCAAGCAGTACGCAGAGCAGTGCGATTCCGTAGCGCCGGATCCATCCAAGCATCACGCCTCCCTTGGCGATCTGCACCGAGCCTAAGATGGAGATCGTCGGTGGGCAATCGGTCGATCACCTTCTGTCGTCGGATGGGCGAGCCAGGCCAGTGCACGGTATGCCGCCGCCACCGACGATTGCGTACGAACAGTGCCGCTAGCGAGGAGGTTGACGAGGTCGTCAAGCGCCACCTCCACGACCTCGAGACCGCCAGCCGCCTCGTGTGCGTCGAGCTGCTGTGCTCCCGCGGGGTAGGCATCCGGGGACAGCAGGCAGTACACGCGGTTGGTGTTCCTCGTAGAGTCGTCGTGGAAGCTTCCGATGCAGGTCAGCGTGGGTGCAAGCCAGCCGGTCTCCTCACGCAACTCGCGGCGCCCCGCGTCCTCCGGAGTCTCGTCATTCTTGATCATTCCCGCCGGTAGTTCGAGAGTGATCTCCCGGACGCCGTGCTTGTACTGACGAACCAGGGGCAGCCGGCCGTCCTGCAGTGCGATGACCACGGCTATGTCCGGGCGTACGCAGACGTAGTAGTCGTCCACGACCGCACCGTCTGGCAGCCGGACCTGATCACGTCGTACCTGGAACTGCGGTGTCTTCAGGGCAGTCGAGGAGGCCAGTGCCTCCCATGGTCGTGGTTTCACGTCTGTGCTCGCTCTCCGTACGCACTCCGACGTCCGAGATTCGCACTCTGTGTACCACCCAACCCTCCGACGCGAGTCTCTGGCACGCGGCGGCGGTGGATGTCAGTAGGAGCCAGGCCGATCCTCGTCCAGCGCCGCCCAGTGGCTTGCCTACGACGGCGCCGTCTCGCACCAGCGTCCATACCGGTGTCTCCTCGATCCCGGCGCGGATCACCGGATGCAACCGTCGCTGTCGGTCCAACACTGCCCCCAGCAGGGTGGCGAGACTCGAACGCTCTGGACAGGCGGTGCCGAGCAGGTCGTCGATCTGGTTTCCCAGCGCGACGAGATCGGCGAGGGCCTCGACGGTGTCGGTCTCGCCCGCGCGGTAACGGTCAACGACCAACTGCACCAGCCGGTCCGAGCCGACCCGACGGTCCGCAGGTGGCGGAACCGCCAAGAATGCGTTCCGTAGAACGCCGCCGGCGTCGCCCAGACGGCGTACATCCACGCCCTTGTCGTGAAACAAGTAGGAGGTGAGACCGCCGAAGGCGGCGGCGAACTGGTCCTGGAGGCCGCCGTGATGTCCGCACAGGCGTTCGACGGCGGCGGCCACGTGCGGCACCGACGACATGGAGATACCCATCCCGTCGTTGAGCCCGAGCAGCGCGGCGGTAGCCGCTGTCAACACGGTGCCGCACGTGCCAGTGCCGGAACCCATCGGCAGCGGAATCGTCGCCTCGAGGTGGGCCGGAATCCCCATCAGTACAAGTAGTTTGCCGAGAAGACGTTCGAGGCTGGAACGTCCGCGCGCGGCTTCGAACCGCGGCACGTCCACCACCGGGCCGCGCGGGTCAACCAATCGAATCGAATAGCCACCCTGCGACCGCGTGGCCCGTACGGTCACCCGATGATCGAGCGCGACGCTGACCATGCGCGTCGGCCGGGCCCGTAGAAAGGGTTCGCAGTCGGTAAAGCCGCCCGTCAGATCCGCGCGGAGCGGTGCCGTTGCGATGACCACAGCTCTCTCCGAGCGGGTCACGTGATGTCCAGGAGGCGGCCGATGGACATCTTGGCTGGCGCCTGAAGCGCGAAGAACTCCCCCATGACCTCGGTGAGGCCATACTCCTCGACGAGGTCCCCGGAGAAATGAGTGTCAGTCGGCCGTGCCCCGGGTCGGTTGTAGGCCCATACGTTGATCACGAAATCGTCGGCCGGCAGTGAGCGGCAGAGGTCCAGCGTGCGTAACGCCGCCTTCGCTGGGTCAGGTACGGGCCCACCCAGGAGGACGTAGACGGTCAGGTTGAGTCCCTGGTCGCGCACGCGATCGCAGGCCGTGCGAATCTGTTGGACGTGCTGGTGCTTGCCCATTACACGCAGCGCCGAGTCGTCGGCCGACTCTATCCCGATCTTCACCTCCTCGACGCCGAAGGCTGCGAGTTCGGCCAAGCGGCCCGGTGTTACCTGGTCGACGGAGAGTTCGATAGAGAAGCCGGGCCGCCTCCCGACACCGTCCAAACCCTCAGCAAGAGCGGATAGTCGGGCGCCCCGAGCCAGAAAGATCGCGTCACCGATGTCGAGCCGCGGGCGGTTGGCGCGCTGTTGGACATCGGCGGCGAATACGGCCGGAGGAACCGGTCGATAGGGCTGCGCGGCGGCATCGCAGAACGAGCAGGCGCGTACACATCCGAAAGATGTCATAGTCACGTCCCAGATCGAACCGCTGACGTCGGCCCCCAGCAGCGGCGGCGCGGGGTTCCACGGTCGTGTCTCGTGGGCGGCTAGTACGGTCGCAACCGCGCCGGCGCCGAAAACGTCATCGACCACAGCGTCGAAGGCGGCCCGTGTCTGCGGGGCTGTACCGAAGCGGCTCCCGACCCCGACGCAACGGATGCCGTGTCCCCGCAACATTTCGGCCAGCCGCGCTGCGACGAACGCGTTGCCGAGATCGACCCAGGGCGTCAGGGCATCGCCGGCGGCCAAAACCACTACGTCCGGTGCGAACCCCAGGAGGCGTTCGACGGATTCGTAGAGCAGCGGCGAGGTTCCGTCCAGCGCCGCGTGGAGCAGTGCGGATCGGGTGAAGAGATTCCGCCAGGTGCAGTGGACGGCCGCGTCCGTCCAGTCGAGATTGACGATTGCGCACGCCGCGCCTTCGTCGTCGAGTCTGCGCGCCAGGTAGGCCAGTTCCAGAGGCCCACGGTTGTTGTGCGAGCCGAAGAGGCGGAAGAACGGGGGCTGCGCGAGGACGATCCTGGTGTCGGACGACATCGCCACCTCGTAGAGGCCGGGAGTCGCCATGATGCCAGCTCAGCTACGGACCAGCAACCGAGTGTGAGAGTGATTAGAGGCGAAGCGGGCCGCGCACGAGGGCGGCGAGGGCCGGCTCGACGAGTTGTGCGGTCCCGCCGGCCAGCGGCTCGGGCAGCCGGTCGGGCGGGAACCACCCCAGCGCCTCGGACTCGTCGCTGACCTGCTCGACCGCGTCGGCCGGGGCGACCACGGCAAACCGGATGTCGTAGTGGCGCGAGCCGCCCTGACACTGCACCTCGTGCACGTCGATGTCGATCGGCACCGGGTCGATGCGCAGCCCGGCGATGCCGGATTCCTCGGTGGCCTCGCGCAGCGCGGCTCCGACAAGGGTCTGGTCGACCGGCTCGCAGTGCCCGCCGAGCTGCACCCACCGGCTGAACTTGGCGTGTAGACAGAGCAGCACCCGTGCCCCGGTCGGGTCCAGCACCAGCGCGCTCGCGGTGACGTGGCCGGGACGGTGTTGTCGGCTCATCGCGATCGGCCCGGTGGCGAGCAACGCGAGGGTGCGATCCCGTGCCTCGGCCGACGCCGAGCTGGTCGGCTGCCAAGCTTCGAGCAGCGCGACGGCGTCGGCGTGCAGTGCCGCGAACGTCGTGGGATCGATGGGGTCGACGGTGGGTCCGGTCATCGCGGTGTCGGGCATCCCGTCACTCTACGAGCGGGCGGCTCTCGGCCTGGCCGGCGACGCGTACCACGGCGGCGGGGTGACCGGACGACACCTCTGCGGAGCAAGGGCCGCAGACCCTCGTGGTGCCGCCCGATCACCGGTCCTCCCCAGTCCCGGTGCCCCGGCGTCGAACGCGTCAAGACGCGTCGGTGCCGTGCGCGGGCACTGGAAGCATGCCCAACCGTCCCCGAGGGCGTCGAGGTTTTTCAGTCCAGGCTTAAAGGTGGAGATAACTGCCGGCCAGGTAGAGTCGAAATGGCCGTCCGGCATCCCTCTGCCGGCGGCACGGGAGTGCTCCATGCTGAAGATCCACTTTTCCGGCGAGGACATCCTCCGGACCCGGGTGGCACCGGCGGCCGACCCGGTCTGGGAGCTGGTCCTCAGCCTGCACGCGTTGCAGAGCCGTAACCGCGACCCGCTGACGTCGGCCTGGCGGCACACCGTGACCCGCGGGCTACGCCGGGACATCGCCTCGGACCAGCTCCGACTGCTCTTCGCCCTGAATCCGCCGCGCGGCTACTTTCCCGACTTCCTCACCCCGTACGCCAGTGTGGAAGGTTTCGAGGCAGGCTTGGAAGCGGTTCGCAGCACGCCGATCGAGGTGCTCCAGCGGGACCTGACCCTGGTGGCCGCCGAGAACCCGCTGCCCGCCTCGGCCGCCGCGCTGGCCCGTGGCGACGTAGCGACGGTGCGGCACCTCGCGGATTCGATGGAGCAGTACCGGGCGTTGGCGATCGGCCCGTACTGGAGCCGGATCCAGGCCGCCGTCGCGGCGGACCGCAACCGCCGCGCCCGCGCCCTCCTCGACGGCGGCGTCGAGGGCCTCCTGACCAGCCTGCGCCCGACAATGCGCTGGGCGGGCGGGGTGCTCGAGGTGCGCGACTACCCGCACAGCCGCGAGTTGCACCTGGACGGGCGAGGGCTGCTGCTGGTGCCGTCGTTCTTCTGCGCACCCACACCGGTCGCCCTGCTCGACCCGGCGCTGCCGCCCGTCCTGGTCTATCCCGTGGACCGGCTGGGCGGCCTCGCCGCCGCCGACGGCGAGGCGGCGGCCGCGACCGGTGCCGGCCGGGACTCGCTGGCCGCGCTTCTCGGCCGGACCAGGGCCGCGGTGCTACAGGCCAGCGACGACGGGTGTACGACGGGCGAGATGGCCCGTCGGCTCGACATCTCCCCGGCGGCGGCGAGCCAGCACGCCACCGTCCTGCGCAACGCCGGCCTGCTCGTCAGCCACCGCGACCGCAACACCGTGCTGCACACGCTGACCCCGCTAGGCCGAGCCGTCCTAGAGGCCTAACCCCCACCCCACCCACCCCGCTCGGCCCACCGCACCGCGTTGCACCCCGCTCGACCCCGTTGATCATGAAGTTATTGCCCGAACACGCCGAGGCAGTGGGCAATAACTTCATGATCAACGCCAAAGTCGGCCGGGTGGGCCGGGCGGTCGGGTGGGCCGGTGGGCGGGGGCTACAGGGCTAGGGCGGCGCTTGCGGGGCTGCCGGCGGGTGGGGGCAGCAGCGTTGAGCCGACGCCCTCGGCCGCCAGGGCGATGCGCAGCCGATGCAGGTCAGCGCCGAAGCGGACCAGGTCCATCGGGTCGACCGGCGCCGGGGCGGTGCCGAGCACCAGCGCGGTGGCGTCGGCGGGCCAGCCGGGCACCTCGGCGACCAGGCCGGCGCGTACCTCTGCCTCGTCGACGAGCGTGAAGACCGTGCCCGGGGTGACCACCCCGGCCACCGCGTCGAGCGCCCGCCGCACCGTGGCGGGGTCGATCGGCTCGGGGCCGACGGTCTCGACGAGGGTCGCGGCGTCGGCCAGCCCGGCGGCCCGGGCCTCGGCGGTGCCCAACGAGAAGAGGTCCTGCGCGGCGTCCCGGACCAGCGCACGCGCGCCGCCGGCGTCGTCCGCGCCAGCGCCGGCGTCGTCTGCGCCGGTGGTGGTGAGGTAACCCCGCACCACGGCCACCGGGACCTGGTCACACTTACCCTTGATCAACTCGCCGGCGCCCGCCAGTTCGTCCACCACGGCCATCTGGGTGAGCTGGAGCTCGTTGCCGTACGGGTCGACCTCGCCCCGGTGGTCGCGGATGGCCGGCATGCCGGCGACCCCGAGCGCGACGTCGGTCAGACCGTTGCGCCAGGGCCGGCCCATGGTGTCGCTGACGATCACCGCGACGTCGAGGTCGTACCGTTCCCGGAGCGCGTCGCGCAGCTCCCGGGCCGACGCGTCCGGGTCCACGGGCAACAGCACCAGCCGGGTCTTGTCGACGTTCGACGCGTCGATCCCGGCGGACGCCATCACGAACCCGTGGTGGGTCTGCACGATCCGGGTCGCGCCCCGGCTGGCCACGACCCGCGCGGTCTCGCCGACCAGCACCTCCTCGCGTGCGGCGAGCCGCTCAGGCCCGTCCGCCGGGACGTCGACCAGGCGCCCCTCCGCCTTGGAGACGATCTTGCTGGTCACCACCAGCACGTCGCCGTCGCGCAGCCACGGCGCGGCGGTGGCGATCAACGCCGCCAGGTCGTCGCCCTCGGTCACGTGGCCGATGCCCAGCACCGGCAGGATCTCCAGCCTCACGTCAACTCCACCGCGGCGCGGACCATCGCCGCCGTCGCCGCCTCGTCGGTCATCCGCAGCGGCACCGCGCGGACCGTCACCTCCGGCACCAGCGTGTCGGCGTCCTCCTCGGCGACCAGCCAGCCGTCCAGCAGGCCGCCGGCCGACCGGCCACCGTACAGGCGGCCCACCCCCGCGGCGCTGCACTCGACCCCGAGCACCTCGAGACAGCGGTCGGCCATACCGCGTACCGGTGCGCCGCCGATGATCGGCGAGACCCCCACCACCGGCGCCGGGCCGTCCACCAGGGCCTCACGCATCCCGGGTACGGCGAGCACGGGCGCGACGCTCACCACCGGATTGCTCGGGGCGACCAGCACCAGGTCGGCTGCCCCGAGGGCGTCCAGCACACCCGGTGCCGGCTTCGCCGTCTCCGCGCCCACGAACACGAAACGGTGGGTCGGGATGTTCGCCCGGTACCGCACCCACCACTCCTGGAAGTGGATGGCCCGCTGGCCCTGGTCGTCCTCAGCAGCGGGCTCACTCGGGCCGCTGACGATGGCGTGGGTCTCCAGCCGGTCGTCGGTCGCCGGCAGCAGGCGTACGCCCGGTTGCCAGCGGCTCGCCAGCGCCTCGGTGACCGCGCTGAGCGGGTAACCACCGTTGAGCATGGTGCTGCGGACCAGGTGGGTGGCGATGTCCTTGTCGCCGAGGCCGAACCAGGTGGGCTCGACGCCGTACCCGGCCAGCTCCTCCTTGACCGTCCAGCTCTCACCGACCCGGCCCCAGCCCCGCTCCGGGTCGGCGCCGCCGCCGAGGGTGTACATGACGCTGTCCAGATCGGGGCAGATCTTCAACCCGTGCAGCCACAGGTCGTCGCCGACGTTGACCACGGCGGTCACCTCGGCGCCGACCTCGCGGGCGTACGCCCGGACGCCGAGCAGGAACCGGGCGCCCCCGATGCCGCCGGCCAGAACCACGATGCGCATGTCGACCATCCTCGCGTACGTGACGCCTCCGGTCCGCCGGTGCCCGGGGAGACTAGGCTCACGTGCGCCCTGTCCGTCAATGCCCCGAGGGGGAGCTCGTGACCAGCCCCGCCGAGCCCGCGTCCGCCGACGCGACGCAGGCCCGCCAGCTGACCAAGCCACTGCGCGAACTGGGTGCGCTCGCCCTGCTCGGCGCGAACGCCGTGTTCCTCTTCGTGGGGCTGCTCCGGCTGCTCATACCTGCCGACTACACCGACTTCACCGGTCGGGCGGGCAGCTCCTTCTTCTCGTTCATCGGGGTGGAGGCGGTGGTCCTGCCGTTGCTGGCCGTGCTGCTGGCGACCCACGTCACGCCGGTGCTGCCGAAGGCGAAGCGCATCACGCAGGTGGCGCTCGGCGAGTACGCGGTCAGCGCGCTGTTCGGCACGCTCACCATGCTGATCTGGACGGTCGGCCGGCTCGCCGAGGCGGAGATCCTCGACGCGCTGCTCGGCGTGCTCACCCGCTTCGCCTGGCTGGTGATCTTCGCGGTGGCCGCCTGGGTGGTGTTCACGATCTGGCGGGCGTTCTACTACGTCCCGAAGCCCAAGCCGCAGCCGGGCGTCTACGGGCAGCCGGCGCAGGGCTGGCCGCAGCAGCCCGGTGGTTGGCCGGCCCCCGGTCAGCCCGGTGGTCAGCCGCAGGCCGGTTGGCCCGCCCCCGGTCAGCCGGGCGGGTACCCGCCGGCGCAGTTCCCGGGCCAGTACGGCCAGCCGTCGCCGCCGTTCCAAACCCCGCAGTCCGCGCCACCGCACCAGCAGTCCGCGCCGCCGTTCCCGCAGTCCGCCCCGCCGTTCCCGCCGGCCAACCCGGGAGCGCAGCCCGCGCCGCCGTTCGGGCAGCCGCCGTCGGCCGACCCGACCCAGGCGATCCCGCGTCAGTCGGCCGAGCCGAGCCCGGCCGACCCGACCCAGGCGATCCAGCGCCCCGCGAACGAGGACAACGACCGCACCCAGCACATCAACCCCGAAGGCCCGCGCTGACCTGCACACCGCCAACCTCACGCCGATCTTGCACTTTCGGTTGTCGGTTCGCGTGAAATACCCCTTGTGTCACCACCGAAAATGCAAGATCGGCGAGCGGGTGCCGATCTTGCATTTTTTGTTGTGCTATGCCCCTCGTGTCGCCACCGAAACTGCAAGATCGCCGAGGGCCGGGCTGAGGGCCGCAGGCCGGGGCTGGGGGCTGGGCTGGGCTGTTGGGGCGGGGGTGGGTTGGGTGGGGGTTTGGGGCGCATAAGGTGAGCGGATGGTTGATCGCACCCAATCCGGCCCCAGCGAGGCGAGCGTGCGGCGGGCCCTGGGTCGGGCCGCTGCCGGCCGGGCGCTGGACCTTGACGAGGCGACCGCGCTGCTCGCCGCCCGTGGTGAGGCGCTGGACGAGCTGCTCCGGGTGGCTGGTCAGATCCGCGACGCCGGGCTGCGGGAGGCGGGGCGGCCGGGTGTCGTCACGTACTCGAAGAAGGTTTTCATCCCGCTGACCCGGCTCTGCCGGGACCGCTGCCACTACTGCACCTTCGCCACCGTGCCGCACCGCCTGCCGGCGCCGTTCCTGGACCGCGACGAGGTGCTGGCCATCGCCCGCGAGGGTGCCGCGCAGGGCTGCAAGGAGGCCCTGTTCACCCTCGGTGACCGGCCGGAGGAGCGGTGGCCGGCGGCCCGTTCCTGGCTGGACGAGCGCGGCTACGACTCCACCCTGGACTACCTGCGCGCCTGCGCGGTGGCCGTGCTGGAGGAGACGGGCCTGTTGCCGCACCTCAACCCGGGGGTGCTGTCCTGGTCGGAGCTGCAACGGCTCAAGCCGGTCGCGCCGAGCATGGGCATGATGTTGGAGACCACCGCCACCCGCCTGTGGTCCGAGCCGGGCGGCCCGCACTACGGCTCACCGGACAAGGAGCCGGCGGTACGGCTGCGGGTGCTCGACGACGCGGGCCGGGTCGGGGTGCCGTTCACCACGGGCATCCTCATCGGCATCGGGGAGACGCCGGCCGAGCGGGTGGACGCGCTGTTCGCGATCCGCCGCGCCCACCGGGAGTACGGCCACCTCCAGGAGGTGATCGTGCAGAACTTCCGCGCCAAGCCGGACACGGCGATGCGCGGCATGCCCGACGCGGAGCTGCACGACCTGGCCGCCACGGTGGCGGTGGCCCGGCTGCTGCTCGGCCCGAAGGCCCGCATCCAGGCGCCGCCGAACCTCATCGCCGGCGAGTACGACCTCCTGCTGCGCGCCGGCATCGACGACTGGGGTGGCGTCTCGCCGCTCACCCCGGACCACGTCAACCCGGAGCGTCCGTGGCCGCAGATCGAGGAGTTGGCCCGGCACACCGAACTGGCCGGGTTCACGCTGCGGGAGCGGTTGACGATCTACCCGGAGTACGTGCGGGCCGGCGACCCGTGGCTCGACCCGCGGGTGCTGCCGCACGTGAGCGCGCTGGCCGATCCGGAGACCGGGATGGCTGTCGAGTCGGCCCTTCCGCAGGGCCGCCCCTGGCAGGAGCCGGAGGAGGTGTTCGGCGGGCGGACCGATCTGCACGCCACCATCGACACGACCGGCCGGACCGACGACCGGCGTGGCGACTTCGACAGCGTCTACGGCGACTGGGCCGAGGTCGCCGGCAAGGTCACTCCCGAGGCGGCGGCGCGTCGGGGGGACGTACCCCCGGTGGCGGTCGGGAGCGGCGCGGACCGTGACCTGGCGGCCGGGCTGCGCCTCGCGGCCGACGACCCGGGGGCGCTGCTGGATGCCGCACACACCGACGCGGCGCTGGCGTTGTTCGCGGCGGACGGGCCGGCGCTGGACGAGCTGTGCCGGCTCGCCGACGACGTGCGCCGCGACGCGGTCGGCGACGACGTCACCTACGTGGTCAACCGCAACATCAACTTCAGCAACGTCTGCTACGTGGGCTGCCGGTTCTGCGCGTTCGCCCAGCGTGAGCGGGATGCCGACGCCTACCGGCTCTCCGTGGACCAGGTCGCGGACCGGGCCGAGCAGGCATGGGTGGCCGGTGCCAGCGAGGTGTGCCTCCAGGGCGGCATCGACCCCAAGATGCCGGTCACCGGTTACGCGGACATCGTCCGCGCGATCAAGGCCCGCGTGCCGGAGATGCACGTGCACGCGTTCTCCCCGATGGAGATCGTCACCGCCGCCGCGAAGGCCGGCGTGCCGGTCCGCGAGTGGCTGACGCAGCTCCGCGAGGCCGGGCTGGACACCATCCCGGGCACCGCCGCCGAGATCCTCGACGACGACGTGCGCTGGGTGCTGACCAAGGGCAAACTCCCGGCCGCCGCCTGGGTCGAGGTGGTCAGCACGGCCCACGAGCTGGGCATCCGGTCCAGCTCCACCATGATGTACGGCCACGTCGACCACCCTGGACAGTGGCTCGCGCACTTCCGGGTGCTGGCCGGAGTGCAGGACCGTACCGGTGGGTTCACCGAGTTCGTGGCGCTGCCGTTCGTGCACACCAACGCGCCGATCTACCTGGCCGGCATCGCCCGTCCCGGGCCGACCTGGCGGGAGAACCGGGTGGTGCACGCGATGTCCCGGCTGCTGCTGCACGGCCGGATCGACAACATCCAGTGCTCCTGGGTGAAGCTCGGCGACGAGGGCACGGTGGCGATGCTCCAGGGCGGCTGCAACGACCTGGGCGGCACGCTCATGGAGGAGACCATCTCCCGGATGGCGGGGTCCGGCAACGGTTCGGCGCGTACCGAGGAGCAGTTGCGGTCCATCGCGAAGGCGGCCGGGCGTCCGGCGCGCAAGCGGACGACCGCATACGGTCACGCTCGGCGCTGAGGTCGAACCTTTTCCCGCCGCCGGCCGTACCAAGCGGTGCCGGCGGCGGTCGCGGCGAGGGCCGCCGCCGGTGTTCCCCCAGGGGCCCGGCGACGTCGGTCGGCGGCACCGGACCCGTCACCGCCGGCGCGTGCGCGCCGCCGCCGGAAAGGTTCCCCATGACCACTGATCAGCGGAAGCGGCCCTGGCCGCGACTGACCCGCCGGCAGACGTTGACCGCCGCGGCCAGCGCCACCCTCGGCGCCGCCGCGCTCACCGTGCCGGGCCTGTCGGCCGCGCAGAACGCGCCGGGCGCGGCGGCTCGGGCCGACGAGCCGATCGTCGTGCACCTGCGCGACGCCGCGTCCGGAACGATGGACGTCTTCGTCGGTGAGTCCCGGATCGAGGTACGCGACCGCGGCCTCGCGGACCGGCTGCGCCGCGCCGCCAAGCGCTGACCAGCGCCTTCGCCCGGCGCTGACCAGCGCCTCCGTTCCGCCATCAGTCCCCGCCCAGTGAGGTTGGTCTGCCATGTCTTCCCACCGCGAGGCCCCGGAGATAGCCAAGGATCCGGTCGCCGACAGCTCCGACCTTTACGCGTTCGTCAGCCCCGACAAGCCCGACACGGTCACGCTGATCGCCAATTACGTGCCGTTGCAGCTTCCGTCCGGAGGGCCGAACTTCTTCGAGTTCGGCGACGACGTGCGCTACGAGATCCACATCGACAACGACGGTGACGGTCATCCCGACGTTACCTACCGGTTCGAGTTCACGACCGAGATCACCAACCCGAACAGCTTCCTCTACAACACCGGGCCGATCGAGTCGCTCGACAGCAAGAACTGGAACCGCCGGCAGTTCTACAGCCTGACCCGGATCACCGACGGCAAGGAGCACCGGCTCGCGCACAAGCTGCCCTGCCCGCCGTGCAACGTCGGACCGCTGTCCACGCCGAAGTACGCCGACCTCGTACGCCAGGCCACGTACACCCTGTCGACGGGGGAGCGGGTCTTCGCCGGGCAACGCGCGGACGGCTTCTTCGTCGACCTGGGAGCGATCTTCGATCTCGGTACGCTGCGGCCGTTCCAGCAGTTGCACGTGGCCGGCAAGAAGATCTTCAAGGCCGAGGGCGAGCCGGTCAACGCCACCGACCGGATGAACGTGCACAGCATCGCCGTGCAGGTGCCGCTGAAGCACGTGCGTCGCCGCGCCAACCGGTACGGTCCGGCGGACGCCGCGTCGGTGCTGGGGGTGTGGACGTCCGCGTCGCGCCGGCAGGTCCGGGTGCTCGGCGACCGGGGTGGGGCGGACACCTCCACCGGTCCGTTCACCCAGGTCTCCCGGCTGGGCAATCCGCTGTTCAACGAGGTCATCGTGCCGATGTCCAAGAAGGACCTGTGGAACTCGCTGCCGCCGTCGGAGGACAAGCGGTTCGCCCGGTTCGTCGAGCAGCCGGAGTTGGCCGCCCTGCTGCCGGCCCTCTACCCGGACGTCTTCCCCAACCTGGACAAGCTCAACAAGTCCAAGAAGGCGCGGGCCGACCTGGTGGCGATCCTGCTGACCGGCGTACCCGCTGGTCTGATCGACGGCTTCACCAACGCCACCGGCGATGTGCAGGCCGACATGCTGCGGTTGAACACGGCCATCGCGCCGAACCGGCGGCCGGACCGGTTCGGGGTGCTCGGTGGCGACCTGGCCGGCTTCCCGAACGGGCGGCGGGTCGGTGACGACGTGGTCAGCATCGCGCTGCGGGCGATCGCCGGGGTGACCGTACCGCTGGTGGACAAGACGTTCCGCCCGGACGCGGCGGCCGGCGCGGTCACCCCGGGGCTCAGCGCCGCCGACGTGACGGCGCCGTTCCTCGCGAACTTCCCCTACCTGGGTACGCCGTACGACGGGTTCAACAACCCGCCGGCGTCGTCCTGACGTCGGGCGGGGGAGTAGTGGTGCACGAACACACGTACGGTCCGTCGGAGACGGGGAGTGTCGTCCTCGACCTGGGCGGCGACACCGGCGCCCTGATCGTCTACACCGGTCGGGATCTGCACGGCCGGGAGATCGAGATCAGCCGCGGTGACGATCGGCGGGTCCACTCGGCCGTCCGGGAGCGCCGGGTCCGGGACGGTTCGTTCCACAGTGCGGTCTACCCAGATCTTCCCGCCGGGATTTATACCGTCTGGTGGGACGAAAATACGTCCGCCGGCACGGTTTCTGTCCATGGTGGAGGGATTGCCGAGTTCGCCTGGCCGAGCAGCGGTTTTGGGGGTGCCGGCTGACCTCTGCGCACCCTGTTTCCCCTCGCACCCCGTCCACGATGTGGGCGGGGAGCGAACGCTGTCCACGGCTTGACGGGCGGTCTGCGTCGCGCCGCGTTAACCTGTCCCCCACCAAGATCAGCTTTGCGGAGGAGGTGCCGGTGCTCCACGGTCGGCGGGCCGTCCGGGGGAGCGCCACGGCAGAAAAGTCGGGCAACTCGCCGGAGAGGGCGTTACTCGGCCGGGGTCTGAATCGATAGGGCAGGTTGCGAGGCTGGACGGTCCTGGTGGCCGGCCAGGGTTGTCGGGAGGGCGACTCCATTATCAAGTTTGGCTTGACGGCGCACGCATTACACGCGTGTAATTTGAATGGGGTTGTTCGCACGGAACGCAACAAAACGGGACCGGACGGACACGCACGCCTTTCGCGTGGGGGGTTGCAGCGGCGATGACGCCGGTGCGCGACAAGGAGGCATTTGATGGACGGCCAGCTTGAGGTGGCCGACCTGCTCGGAAACGCGCCGGAGTGGCAGGAGCGGGCCTTGTGCTCGCAGACCGACCCCGAGGCGTTCTTTCCCGAGAAGGGCGGCTCGACCCGCGAGGCGAAGCGAATCTGCTCGCGCTGCGAGGTCAAGACCGAATGCCTCGAATACGCTCTCGGCCACGACGAGCGGTTCGGTATCTGGGGTGGGCTCTCGGAGCGGGAACGGCGCAAGTTGAAGCGGCGCGCCGCCTGAGCGGTACGGCGTCGGGGGTGGTGCGGAGTCGAGGCGGTGGGGGCCGCCCGGCTCAGGCCAGTTCGTCGGGGTCGACCCCGAGCAGGTTCGCCACCTGCTCGATGATCACGTCATGGACGAGGTCGGCGAGATCTTCGCGGTCCATCGCCCGGAACTCCAGGGGTCGGCGGTACAGCACGATCCGGGGCGGCACCTCCTGGCGGCCGGGGCGACCCGGCAACAGCCGGGCCAGCGGCACCTCGCCGTCCTCCAGCACATCCGAGTCGTAGACGTTCAGATCCGGCGGAACGTCCTCGACCGCGAACTCGACGCCGGCCAACTCCTTGGCGAAGCGTCGCTCCAGCGTCTCGACGGTGTCCAGGACCAGGTCGTCGAAGACCTCCGCCTTGGTCCGGGCCAGCGGCACGGTCGCCGGCACCAGGCGCCCGCGCAGGCCACGCCCGTGCCGGTCGCGGTGCGCCCGCCGGCCGGGGCCGGGGCGGCGGTGTTCCGGGCTCGTCATGAGGCAAAGGGTAGCCCCCGTGCCGGGTCGGCCAGCGGCACCGCCGCCAGCGTGGCGCGGCGCGACCCGAACCGCGAATTGTGATCACCGCGACGGGCGTGTCGCAACGCGAACCGGTGCGCCGGACCCGGTAATGGAGATACCCTGCCGCACGTGAGGTCACCACGGCGCTGCTCCCGTAACGGCTGCCCCCGGCAAGCGGTCGCCACATTGACCTATGTCTACAACGAGTCCACCGCCGTGGTCGGCCCGTTGGCGGCGTTCGCCGAGCCACACACGTACGACCTGTGTGAGCAGCACGCCCGCAGCCTCACCGCGCCGCGCGGCTGGGACGTGGTCCGGCACGAGGGTGAGTTCGAGCCGCTCCCGCCCACCACGGACGACCTGGTCGCGCTGGCCGAGGCGGTCCGCGAGGCGGCCCGCCCGGCGCCCCGCCCCCCGGAGCCCGACCAGCCCCGCCCGGAAAACCCCCACCAGACCGGCCGCCGAGGCCACCTCCGGGTAATCCCCCCCAACCACTGACCCGCAGCGGTCACTGGCCCAGGAGGCGGGCCAGGGTTTTGGCGCTTCGGGAGGGGCGGCCGGTTCGGGTTTCCTTGGCGTCGGCGCTGGTCATGACGCGCAGGGCCGCGTTCATCGCCAGCCAGCGCAGTGGTTCCGGCTCCCACCTTGGGGAGCGGTGGCCTACCCAGGGCAGGCTGGTCAGCTCGGTGCGCTCGCCGCGGATCAGGTCGGCCAGGGTCCGACCGGCCAGGTTGCTGGCACCCACCCCGTCCCCGACGTAGCCCCCCGCCCAGGCCAGCCCGTTGGCCCGGTCGAACCCGACCGAGGCGGCCCAGTCCCGGGCCACCCCGAGCGGTCCACCCCAGGTGTACGCCACCGGGACGTCCGGCCCGAGCACCGGGAACAGCTCGCCCAGGGTCCGCCGCAGCGCCGCGAAGACCCGCGGCTCCCGGTCCTGGCCGGGAGAGATCCGGGACCCGAAATGGTACGGAGCACCGCGCCCGCCGAAGGCCAACCGTCCGTCGGCGGTCCGCTGGCCGTAGATGATCACGTGCCGGTGGTCGGAGAACGTCTCCCGCTCCGTCAGGCCGATTCGTTCCCAGGCACGCTCCGGCAGCGGCTCGGTGGCCACCATCAGCGAGTACACCGGTGCCACCGCGCGACGCAGGCCAGGCAGCGTGGGCGTGTACCCCTCGGTGGCCCGCACCACCACCGACGCCCGCACGCTTCCCGCGTCGGTCACCGCCGCGCCGGACCGGATCGCGGTCACCGTGGTCCGCTCGTGGACCCTCACCCCGAGGCGTTCCACCGCCCGCGCGAGACCGCGCACCAGCTTCGCCGGGTGCACGGTCGCGCAGTGCGGGGTGTACGTCCCACCGCGTACCCCCTCGGCGCCGCACCTGGCGGCGGCCTCGCCGGCGTCGAGGAGCGCCAGGCGCTCGTCACCGAAGCCGAACGCGCGGGCCTCGTCCACGGCGGCGCGGGCCCGGACGAGCTGCGGTCCGGTCCGGGCGAGCGTGACAGTGCCGCCGTCCGCCCAGTCGCAGTCGATGCCCTCGGCCGCGACCACCCGGCCCACCGCAGGGACGGTGTCGCGCATCGCCCGCTGCATGGCGACCGCCGCGTCGCGGCCGTGCCGGCGGGCCAACCCGGTCAGCGACGTGGGAAGGAGCGCGGAGCACCAGCCGCCGTTGCGCCCCGACGCCCCGTACCCCGCGATCTCCTTCTCCAGGACGACGACCCGCAGCCTCGGGTCGGCCCGAGCCAGGTGGTACGCCGTCCACAGCCCGGTGTAGCCGCCGCCCACGATCACCACGTCGGCGTCCGTGTCGCCGGGCAACGGGGGCCGAGGTGTCAGCGGCTCGTCCAGGCTGGACAGCCAGTACGACAGCTCCTGGTAGCGCACGGTCAGAGCCGTGTCCACGCCTCGGTCAGCACTGTGCGGAGGATCTGCTCGATCTCGTCGAAGTGTCGCTGCTCGGCGATCAGCGGCGGGGCGAGCTGGATGACCGGGTCACCCCGGTCGTCGGCCCGGCAGTAGAGGCCTGCCTGGAACAGCGCGGTGGACAGGAAGCCGCGCAGCAGCCGCTCCGACTCGGCCTCGTCGAAGGTCTCCCGGGTGGTCTTGTCCTTGACCAGCTCGATGCCGTAGAAGTAGCCGTCGCCCCGGACGTCGCCGACGATCGGCAGGTCGTGCAGCTTCTCCAGGGTGGCGCGGAACGCGTCCTCATTGGCGCGTACGTGCCCGACGAGGTCCTCGCGGGCGAACACCTCGAGGTTGGCGAGGGCGACCGCACAGGACACCGGGTGCCCGCCGAAGGTCACCCCGTGGGCGAACATGCCGGTCTCGGTCAGGAACGGCTCCATGAGCCGGTCGCTGGCGATCATCGCGCCGAGCGGGGCGTACCCGGAGGTGATGCCCTTGGCGGTGGTGATGATGTCCGGCTGGTAGCCGTAGCGGACCGCCCCGAAGTACTCGCCGAGCCGACCCCACGAGCAGATCACCTCGTCGGAGACGAGCAGCACGTCGTACGCGTCGCAGATCTCCCGCACCCGCTCGAAGTAGCCGGGAGGGGGCGGGAAGCAGCCGCCGGAGTTCTGTACCGGCTCCAGGAAGACGGCGGCGACGGTGTCCGGCCCTTCGCGCTCGATGGCCCGGCCGATCTCGTCGGCGGCCCAGCGGCCGAACGCCTCGGGGTCGTCGCCGTGCTCCGGCGCCCGGTAGAAGTTGGTGTTCGGCACCTTGATCCCGCCCGGCACCAGCGGCTCGAAGTCGCTCTTGATGCCGGGCAGGCCGGTGATCGACAGCGCGCCCATCGAGGTGCCGTGGTAGGCGATGTAGCGGCTGACAACCTTGTACTTGTTGGGCTGGCCGGTGCGCTTGAAGTACGCCCGGGCCAGCTTCCACGCCGCCTCGACGGCTTCGGAGCCGCCGGTGGTGAAGAAGACCCGGTTCAGGTCGCCCGGCGTGAGCGAGGCGATCTTCTCGGCCAGCTCGACGGCCGTCGGGTGGGCGTACGACCAGAGCGGGAAGTAGGCCAGCTCACCGGCCTGCTTGGCGGCGGCCTCGGCCAGCTCGGTGCGGCCGTGGCCGGCGTTGACGACGAACAGCCCGGCGAGCCCGTCGAGGTACCGGCGGCCCTGCGCATCCCAGATGTACGCGCCCTCGCCGCGCACGATGGTCGGCACCTCGCCGGCGGAGTAGCTCGCCATCCGGGTGAAGTGCATCCAGAGGTGGTCGGTGGCGTCGGCCATGTCAGCCCCATCGATCGTCGGGCCGGTCAAGGGGTGAAGCCGGCCGCTCTGCCCACGGTTATCGCACAGTTCGGTGCCCTTCGGCAAGTGGTATCAGTGGCGTGACAGGCTGACTGCGACGGAATCAGCGAGTTGTTACGGCTGCGGCAACGGATTCCGCATCACCGGGCGGGGTCCGCCGGTAAGGGCTGCGACGCTGTCGAGCTGCCCCAGATATGGGGCACTCGCCTGCCTGCCCCCGCGCCTGCCTGCCCCCGCGCCGGCGTTTGTCCGCGCGGCATGGGTTGATCCACACCAGTTCGCCGATGTCGCGGTATTGGCACCTGCCTGATACCGCGACATCGGCGAAGTCGAGTGGATCAACCCGCAGGGCGGGCGCGGTGCGGGGTCGCGAGGCTGGTGGGGACACTTTGGGGGCGGTCATGGGGCGTCCTGGATCCGTGCCAACACGTCTCACCGCAACACGCCGGTAGGCCGGAGACATCGACACCCAGCGTCGCTAACGTGCGGCGCAGCGTGCACCGAGCGAACCTGCGGCTCTCTGCACCGAGCCGGGCGACAGAAGCGCTGCGGCGGGCAGGCCGGCCAGCGCTGCTCGAGCCGAACTGTGCGGTGTGCCCGGCGGGCGGGAGGATCGAGATGGCGAACGAGGCGTTGCGGGTGGCGGTGGCCGAGGCGGGGGAGACGGTCGAGTCGCTGGCCGAGAAGGTCCACGTCGATCCCAAGACGGCGGGCCGGTGGCTCGCCTCTGGGCGCATTCCGCATCCACGTACCCGGATCGCGGTCGCCGAGGTCCTGCGGCGCGACGCGGCCGATCTCTGGCCGGAGCCGTTCCGTCGCCGGGACCTGCCGTGGTTCCGGCCGTGGGCCGACCTCGAACAGGACGCCATCTCGCTGCGGTCATATGAGCCGCTGCTCGTGCCGGGCCTGCTCCAGACCGAGGGGTATGCCCGGGCGATCCTGAACACCGGCGGCCTGGTCCCACCATCCGAAGTGGACCAGATCGTAGCGAGTCGTATCGACCGGCAGGCGGTCCTACGGCGCGACGCTCCACCCCAGCTCATCGCGGTGCTCGACGAGGTGGTGCTCCGCCGGCCGGTCGGCGACGGCTCGGTGATGGCCGGTCAACTGCGGCACCTGGCCTCAGCGGCGGAGTGGGAGCACGTGCAGGTCCGAATCATCCCCGCCGAGAGCCCGTGGCACACCGGCTTGGCCGGGCCCTTCGTGCTGGGCCGCCTGCCCGACGGGACGGAATTGGCATATCTCGACAACCAGCTCCGCGGTCAGATCGTGACCGATCCTCTCGACGTCGCTAACCTGGGACGCAGGTGGGAGAGCGTCACAGGTGAGGCGCTGCCCCGACGCCAGTCGATCGAGCTGATCAGGGAAGTGGCCACGACATGGACATGACCGACGCGCGCTGGCGCACGGCGACCCGCAGCAGCAACAACGGTGGAAACTGCGTCGAGGTGGCGGACAACCTGCCCGGCCGGGTGCTGGTGCGCGACAGCAAGGACCGCGACGGCGGCACGTTGGCTTTCGCGCCGACCAGTTGGCGTTCCTTCGTCGAGCAGTTGCGGCAGGCGTGACGTGACCGACGCGCGCTGGCGCACGGCGACCCGCAGCAGCAACAACGGCGGCGACTGCGTCGAGGTGGCCGACAACCTGCCCAGTCGGGTGCTGGTCCGGGACAGCAAGGACCGTGACGGCGGCACCCTTACCTTCGCGCCGACCGCCTGGACGGCATTCGTCGACGCGGTCCGGTCAACGGCCGGCTGATCCACTCGGGTTCCCGGAAACCGGGCCATCAGAGCGGCACCAACACCCCGACTTCCTGCAACCCGAGTCGATCAAGCGCCGACCCCCGTCGATCAAGCCCCGAGTCGACCAAGGGGGAGCCGTCAGGCCGTACCCCAGGTGTAGGTCTGTTTGCGGAGCTTGAGGTAGACGAACGCCTCGGTCGAGAGCACCCCGGGCACCGCGCGTAGCCGTTGCAGGATCTCCAGCAGGTGGTCGTCGTTGCGGCAGACCACCTCGGTGAGCAGGTCAAACGATCCGGCGGTGATGACGACGTAGTCGACCTCGTCCAACTCGGCGAGCCGGTCGGCGACGGCCTCCAGGTCGCCGTCGGTACGCAGCCCGATCATCGCCTGGCGGGGGAAGCCGAGCTGGAGGGGATCGGTCACGGCGACGATCTGCATGACGCCGGAGTCGAGCAGTCGCTGTACCCGCTGGCGGACCGCCGCCTCGGACAGGCCGACCGCTTTGCCGATGGTGGCGTACGGCCGGCGGCCGTCCTCCTGAAGCTGCTCGATGATCTGCTTGGCCACGTCGTCCAGCAGAGCGTGGTTGGCACCTTCACGCACAGTGACGCGGCGACCGCCGCCACCGCTCTCGTGCTGCCGGTTCGTCATCGTGCGCTCCCCATGTCCGAATCCTGATGTCGCGCGTGTATCCCCGCGCAGTCTGGCGTATTTCGTCGTCAACTGCTAATCCCGCAACGGAATCCCTTGTAAGGGAGGTTTCCTCATGTCAGGATCAGTGCTCCCTGGCACTTGACCCTCCCGACATTCCCGCCGGCGCGCCTCCCCCGTCCCGCCGCCGACGATGACCCCCCTAGGAGTCGTCATGCGTACTCCCCTCCGGCCCCTCTCCCGGCGTGGACTGCTCACCGGCACCCTCGGCTCGGCCGCCCTTCTCGCCGCGGGCGGCAGCCTCGCCGGCTGTGGCACCAAGGGCGCCCAACAGACCGAGGCCGGCTGCGTCAGCGAGGACCTGTCCGCTACGGAGAAGAAGCTCGCCTTCTCCAACTGGCCGCAGTACATGGACGTCGACGAGAAGGACGAGTCCAAGCGGCCGAGCCTGGACGAGTTCATCACGAAGACCGGCATCCAGGTGACCTACACCGAGGACATCAACGACAACAACGAGTTCTTCGGCAAGGTGCAGAACCAGCTTGCCGCCTGCCAGAGCACCGACCGGGACATCATCGTGCTGACCGACTGGATGGCGGCGCGGATGATCCGGCTCGGCTGGATCCAGAAGCTCGACCCGGCGAAGATCCCGAACGTGCAGGCGAACCTGCTGCCGTCGCTGCTCAAGCGTCCCTTCGACACTGAGAACCGGATCTCGATCCCGTGGCAGTCCGGCCTGGCCGGGTTGGCGTACAACGGCAGCGTCACCAAGGAGCTGCGGACCGTCGACGAGTTGCTGACCCGCCCCGACCTCAAGGGCAAGGTGACGGCGCTGAGCGAGATGCGCGACACCATGGGTCTGCTGCTCGGCTCCAACGGGCACGACCCGTCGAACTTCACCGCCGCCCAGTTCGACGACGCGCTCAACAAGCTCAAGAAGGCCGTCGACTCCGGGCAGATCCGCAAGTTCACCGGCAACGACTACGCACCCGACCTGGCCAAGGGTGACATCGCCGCCTGCATCGGGTGGTCCGGGGACGTCATCCAGCTCTCCAGCGAGAACGAGAAGGTGCAGTTCGTCGCGCCCGACTCCGGAGTGATGCTCTACAGCGACAACATGTTGGTCCCCAACAAGGCCGCTCACAAGGGCAACGCCGAGGCGCTGATCAACTACTACTACGAGCCGGCCGTCGCCGCGAAGCTCGCCGCGTACGTCAACTACATCTGTCCCGTGAAGGGCGCCCAGGCCGAGATGGAGAAGATCGACCCGGATCTGGCCGCCAACCCGCTGATCTTCCCGGACGACGCGCTGCTGGCGAAGTCCAAGGTCTTCATGGCCCTGGACGAGAAGCAGGAGAAGGAGTACGAGGGCAAGTTCCAGCAGGTCATCGGGGCGTGACGAGGATGACGCGCGAGACACCCGCCGGCGATCTGCGCCTGGCCGACCTCACCAAGCGGTTCGGCATCTTCACCGCCGTCGACGACCTCAGCCTGACGATCCCGCAGGGCTCGTTCTTCGCGCTGCTCGGCGCGTCCGGCTGCGGCAAGACCACCACCCTGCGGATGATCGCCGGGCTGGAGGAGCCCACCAGCGGTCAGGTGCTGCTCGGCGACACCGACATCGCCCGGCTGCGCCCGTACAAGCGGCCGGTGAACACGGTCTTCCAGAGCTACGCGCTCTTTCCGCACCTCACCATCTTCGAGAACGTGGCCTTCGGGCTGCGCCGACGCGGTATCCGCTCGGTCGACGACGAGGTCCGGCGGATGCTGTCGCTGGTGCAGCTCGACGGCTTCGGCCCGCGCCGTCCGGCGCAACTCTCCGGCGGCCAGCAGCAGCGCGTCGCACTGGCCCGCGCGCTGATCAACAAGCCGCAGGTGCTGCTGCTCGACGAGCCGCTGGGCGCGCTCGACCTCAAGCTGCGCCGGCAGATGCAGATCGAGCTGAAGCGCATCCAGACCGAGGTCGGCATCACCTTCGTGCACGTCACCCACGACCAGGAGGAGGCCATGACCATGGCCGACACCGTCGCGGTGATGAACGCCGGCCGCATCGAGCAGCAGGGCGCTGCGGTCGACATCTACGAGTTCCCGGCCACCGCGTTCGTGGCGAACTTCCTCGGCCAGTCCAACCTCCTCGCCGGCGAGGCCGCCGGCACGAGCGGCGGCGAGGTCGCGGTGACGGCGCACGGTTCGCGCTTCTCGGTGCCCGCCGGCCGCTCGCGCGCCGACCGGGGTCCGGTCCACCTGGGGGTACGCCCGGAGAAGCTGCAACTGGTCGGCTCCGCCGACCAGGTCCCCCACGGACACCAACACGTCACCGGTGTCGTCACCGACGCCTCCTACGTGGGCGTCAGCACGCAGTACCTGCTGCGCACCGGCTGGGGCACCGAACTGTCGGTCTTTGCCGCCAACAGCGGCGCGGCAACGCGGGTCCCGGTCGGCGGTGAGGCCGTGGCGTACTGGGATCCACGGCACGCGTTCCTGCTGCCCCGTGACGCCGCCGACGCCGACCGGACCTCTCCGGTGCTCGACGAGCCGGTGGGTGCGTCGTCGTGACCCTCCTGGCGCCCACCAAAGCGGGCCAACCGCCGCCCGCGGCGCCGGCGACCCGGTCCGGGCGGTACCGCCTCCTGCCGTACCTGCTGCTGTTGCCCGGCGCGGCCTGGCTGCTCGTCTTCTTCGGTGTGCCGCTGGTGCAGCTCGCCGCCGCGAGCCTGTACGACCCCGGCGGCTCGCTCTCCACCGGGTACGCGATGACCTGGGCGTTCGGCAACTACCCGGACGTGGTGCAGGCGTACTGGCCGCAGCTCCTGCGCTCGTTCGGCTACGCCGGGCTGGCCCTGGTGGTGGCGCTGCTGCTGGGCTACCCGTTGGCGTACGCAATCGCGCAGAAGGCCGGCCGGTGGAAGAACCTGCTGCTGGTGTGCGTGGTCGCGCCGATGTTCACCAGCTTCCTGGTGCGTACGCTGGCCTGGAAGACGATCCTGTCCGACAACGGCGCGCTCGTCGGGCTGCTGCGTGACGTGCACCTGCTCGCCCCCGACGGTCGGCTGTTGGCCACGCCGTTCGCGGTGGTGCTCGGCCTCACGTACAACTTTCTGCCGTTCCTCGTGCTGCCGCTGTACGCGAGCCTGGAGCGGCTCGACGGGCGGCTGCTGGAGGCGGCCGCCGACCTGTACGCGAGCCCGGTGCAGGCGTTCCGCCGGGTGACCCTGCCGCTGTCGATGCCCGGCCTGGTCGCCGGCACGCTGCTGTTCTTCATCCCGGCCAGCGGCGACTACATCAACGCCGAACTGCTCGGCACCCCCAACGAGTACATGGTCGGCAACGTCATCGACTCGGCGTTCCTGGTCCGGCTGGACTACCCGCAGGGCGCCGCGCTGTCGTTCCTGCTGATGGCGGCGATCCTCGCGGTGGTCTTCGGCTACCTGCGTCGGGCAGGCACGGAGGAGGTGCTGTGAGGATTTCGCGCTGGCTGGCTGATCGCTGGGTGATGATCGTGGCGTTGCTGGTGCTCGGCTACCTGTCGCTGCCGATCCTGGTGGTGGCGGGGCTGTCGTTCAACCGCCCGTCGAGCCGACTGTCGTACGACTTCAACGAGTTCACCCTCGACAACTGGCGGCAGCCCTGCGCCACCTCGGACATGTGCGACGCGGTAGTCCGCAGCGTGCAGATCGGCTTTCTCGCCACGGTGGTCGCCACCGTTCTCGGGACGCTGATGGCGTTCGCGCTGGTCCGGCACCGCTTCCGGGGTCGGGCCGGCGTCAACGTGCTGATCTTCCTGCCGATGGCCACCCCGGAGCTGGTGATGGGCACGTCGCTGCTGGCCCTGTTCGTCTCGGCCGGGGTGCCGCAGGGCTTCTGGACCATCGTCATCGCACACGTCATGTTCTGCGTGTCGTTCGTGGTGGTCACCGTGAAGGCACGGCTCGCCGGGATGGACCGGCGGCTGGAGGAGGCCGCCATGGACCTCTACGCCAGCGAGTGGCAGACCTTCCGGCGGATCACCCTGCCGCTGGTGCTGCCCGGCATCGTGGCCGCCGCCCTGCTGGCCTTCTCGTTGAGCTTCGACGACTTCATCATCACCAACTTCAACGCCGGCACGACAGTGACGTTCCCCATGTACGTCTGGGGTGCCGCCCAGCGGGGCATCCCGCCGCAGGTCAACGTCATCGGCACCGCGATGTTCGCGATCGCGCTGCTGCTGGTGGGGCTCAGCTCGCTGCGCGGGCGGCGGGAACGCCGTGCCAACCTGCTGGCCGTTCCGACACCGCAGGCGCGGCGGCCGTCATGACCACGGCCCGGCGCGCTGATCGGAATGGCCGTCCTGCGGCGAGCCGGCGCGCTGATCGGGATGGCTGTCCTGCCCGGGGCCGCTCGACCTGCGCACCGGGTCGGCCGTCGTGACGCCCGCGCACGTCGGCCGGGCGCTGGCCGACGCGTCGCCCGTGCCGTACTGGCTCGACCGCAAGGAGCGCCCCGACCCGCTGCCGCCGCTCACCGGCGCGCAGACCGCCGACCTGCTCGTCATCGGCGGCGGGTACGGCGGGCTCTGGGCCGCCCTGGAGGCCAAGCGCGCCGACCTGGAGCGGGACGTGCTGCTCGTCGACGCGGGCACCTGCGGGTGGGCCGCCTCCGGACGCAACGGCGGGTTCTGCGCCGCCTCGCTCACCCACGGTCTCGCCAACGGCGTCGACCGGTTCCCCGACGAGATCGGCGAGCTGGAACGCCTGGGCCGGGAGAACCTCGACGCCATCGCCGCCACCGTCGCCGAGTTCGACATCGACTGCGACTTCGAGCGCACCGGCGAACTGGCCGTCGCCGTCGAGCCGTACCAGCTTGACGGGCTGGTCGCCGACGCGGAACGGGCCCGCCGGTACGGCCACCAGGTGCGGCTGCTCGACGCCGACGAGGTACGCGCCGAGGTCAACTCGCCGACCTACCTGGGCGGGATGGTCGACGCCGACCGGGTCGCCATGGTGGACCCGGCGAAACTGGCCTGGGGACTGCGCCGCGCCTGCCTCGCCCTGGGCGTACGCGTGCACGAGCACACCCGGGTCACCGGGCTGCGCGCCGACGGCGTCGCGCTCCGGGCGGACACCCTCGGCACGGATCCGGTCGACGCGCGCGGTCCGGCCGCACCCGTGTCGGGTCGCCCCGGCGTCGTCCGCGCCCGCCGGATCGTGCTGGCCACCAACGCGTTCCCGCCGCTGCTGCGCCGGCTGCGCGCGTACGTGGTGCCCGTCTACGACCACGTGCTGATGACCGAACCGCTCATCCCGGCCCAGCGCGACGCGATCGGCTGGCGCAACCGGCAGGGGCTCGCCGACACCGGCAACCAGTTCCACTACTACCGGATCACCCGCGACGGGCGGATCCTCTTCGGCGGCTACGACGCCGTCTACCACTACGGCAACCGGGTCGCCCCGAAGCTGGAACAGCGCCCAGCCACCTTCACCGCCCTCGCGCAGCACTTCTTCACCACGTTCCCGCAGCTCGCGGACGTGCGCTTCAGCCACCGCTGGGGCGGTGTCATCGACACCTGCACCCGGTTCTGCCCGTTCTACGGCACCGCCTTCGGCGGTCGACTGGCGTACGCGGCCGGGTACACCGGCCTCGGCGTCGGCGCGACCCGATTCTCCGCCCGTGTCCTGCTCGACCTGCTGGCCGGCGAGGACACCCCGCTGACCCGGCTCGACCTCGTACGCCGCAAGCCCCTGCCGTTCCCGCCGGAACCCGTCCGCGCGGTCGGCATCAATCTCACCCGCCGGTCGATGGCCCGTGCCGATGCGCGTGGGGGCCGGCGTGACCTGTGGCTCCGTACTCTCGATCGTCTTGGTTTGGGGTTTGATTCCTGATGCGTGTCCTGCTCGTCGGCGCCGGTGGCGTCGGCTCCGCCGCCGTAGCCATCGCCGCCCGACGGACCTTCTTCGAGACGATGGTCGTGGCCGACCACGACCCGCAGCGCGCGGCCCGCGCGGTGGCCGCGCACGGCGGCCGTTTCGTCGCCGCCCAGGTCGACGCCTCCTCGGCCGACGCGATCACCGCGCTGTGTCGGGATCACCGGATCACCCACGTGCTCAACGCCGTCGACCCGCGCTTCGTCATGCCCATCTTCGACGGCGCGTTCGCGGCTGGCGCGGACTACCTGGACATGGCGATGTCGCTGTCCCGCCCGCACCCGTCGCAGCCGCACGTCGAGACCGGCGTGAAGCTCGGCGACGAGCAGTTCGCGGCGGCCGACGCCTGGTCCGCGGCCGGGCGGCTGGCGCTCGGCGGCATCGGCGTGGAACCGGGACTGTCCGATGTGTTCGCCCGGTACGCCGCCGAGGAGCTGTTCAGCGAGATCGACGAGATCGGGGTCCGGGACGGCGCGAACCTCACCGTCGACGGCTACGACTTCGCTCCCACGTTCTCCATCTGGACCACGATTGAGGAATGCCTCAACCCGCCCGTGATCTGGGAGGCCGACCGCGGCTGGTACACCACCGAGCCGTTCAGCGAGCCGGAGGTCTTCGACTTCCCGGAGGGGATCGGGCCGGTCGAGTGCGTCAACGTGGAGCACGAGGAGGTGCTGCTCATCCCGCGCTGGGTGAAGGCCCGGCGGGTCACCTTCAAGTACGGGCTGGGCGAGGAGTTCATCGACGTCCTCAAGACGCTGCACAAACTCGGTCTGGACGGCGTCTCCCCGGTGCGGATACGCGGGGTCGACGTGTCCCCGCGCGACGTGGTAGCGGCCTGCCTGCCCGACCCGGCCACCCTCGGCGCGCGGATGCGCGGCAAGACCTGCGCCGGCACCTGGGTACGCGGGTTGGGCCCGGACGGGCGGCCCCGGGAGGTCTACCTCTACCACGTGGTCGACAACGAGTGGTCGATGAGCGAGTACGGCCACCAGGCGGTCGTCTGGCAGACCGCCGTCAACCCGGTGGTGGCGCTCGAACTGCTCGCCACCGGCGCGTGGAGCGGCACTGGGGTGCTAGGCCCAGAAGCCCTACCCCCAAAACCCTTCCTGGACCTGCTGACGAACTACGGCTCCCCCTGGGCCCTACGCGAAACCCCCACCCGCTGACCCTCTGACCCCCGTCGATCTTGCACTTCCTGCGGCGGCATTGCTTGCCTATCGGGCATATCTTCGACAGAAAGTGCAAGATCGACGAGGTGGGGACGGGGTCCGGTCGGCTTGCTGACAGGGCTTGGGGTGGGCTCTGGGTCGTGGGGTTGGGCGGTCTGGGGGTTGTGGGAATTGGGTTGTTGGCGGGGATTTTGCGGCGGGGCGGTCGCACTATTGGCCACGGCCTGACGGGCCCAACGGTTGTGTCGACGTGTCGACTCGTCGCCCACCTGACACGGTCGGAGATGCAGGTCGCGCCCACCGATTGATCGACTCCCAGGCGAACGGCGCGGGCAATCGACGCGACGGTGGATATTGCGGACAGTGATTGCGGCGACACTTCTCCGCGTGACGATGCAACCACCACCCGGGCCGGGGTATCCGCCGCCGTACGGCCCCGGATCTCAGCCATCCGCCGCCCCGAACTGGTTCCGCCGTGCCAGCCAAGGCGAGCGCACTGCGGTAATCGTCGGTGCGGTGCTGCTCTCCGTCCTGCTGCTCTGCTGTACCGGCGCGGCCATCTTCGGCGTGGTGGCCGGCGAGCCGGAGCCGAAGAGCACAGGCACCGCCGCCGACGAGCCGCAACGACCCGTCGCCGCGGCGCCCGCCGAGCCGACACCTGACGCGCTCGCCGAAGCCCAGTCTCCGCAGGACGCGCCCTCCAGCGCCACACCTTCCAGTGCGGCGCCCTCCAGTGCGGCGCCCTCCAGTGTCGCGCCCTCCCCGGTCGTGCGGGTGACGACCGTGACCGAGCGGGCCACGATCAGGCACAGTGAGCGCACCGTCAAGGACGCGTCGCTGGCCGAGGGCAAGCGGGTGGTCCGCACGAAGGGCGTGGACGGCGTACGGACGCTGACCTACCAGGTGACCACCACCGACGGGGTGCAGACCGGCAAGAAGCTGGTCAAGTCCACCGTGACGAAGCAACCCGTCACCGAGGTCGTCGCCGTCGGCACGAAGAAGAAGTCCAACTGCGACCCGAACTACAGCCCCTGCGTCCCGATCGCCAGCGACGTCGACTGCCTTCCTGGCTCCGGAAACGGCCCCGCCTACGTCCGTGGAACGGTGAAGGTGATCGGCGAAGACATCTACGACCTGGACCGCGACAACGACGGCTACGGCTGCGACTAACCCTCCTGGCCCCCTGCCCCGCCTCGCCCGCCCGCGTCGATCATGGAGTTGTGGTGGGCGGAAGACACCAATTCGAGGTTTTCCGGAGGCACCACAACTCCATGATCGACCCCGCTGACGCGTCGGGGCATAGCACGTGGGGCGTTTTTTGGGGGTTTGGCACAGGGCTGGACTTTGTCCACAGGAGGCTGGGGTGGGGTGGAGGGCGGGGGGCTCGGTGACGCAGATTCCGCGGTATGGCAGAGCGTCTGTATCGATACTCGGAGCTACTCAGTGCCGGCCTCAGTCGCGAGCAGGTGCGCAGGACCGATGGGCAATCCCAGCTGCACCGGCTGTCGCGGAGTATCTACGCGCCACCGGCCGACCGGAGTGGGCACCTGCCGGCGATCTTCCGGCGTCTGCCGGACGCTGCGGTGGTCGGTTACCACACCGGTGCACAACTGCACGGCTTCGGCGACATCCGCAGCCCCGACGTGCACATCATCGTTCCAGCTGGGGAGCGCGTGCCACACATTCAGGGAGTCGTGGCCCACGAGTCGGTGCTGCCCGTGGGTGATCCGGTGCTTCTGGGTGGTGTGCCCTGTGCACCCGCTGCCCGGTGTGCGGTGGATCTGGCGCGGTCCGTGCGTCGAATGGACGCGAGGCCACTGCTGGACCTGTGTCTTCGGGTCGCCGCCTGCCAACCCGAGGAACTCCTGGTCGAGGTCGCTCGGCACGAGCGCCTGCGTGGGATCTGTCAGGCGCGCGAACTGGTCAGCCTCGCCGATCCCCGGACGGAGTGTCGACAGGAAAGTCAGCTTCGCCCTGTGCTGATCGACGGCGGCCTGCCACCCCCAGAGCCTCAGCTGTGGGTCTCGGACAACAACGGGATACCCCTCTACCGCCTGGACCTTGGCTACCGGCAACACCGAGTCGGTGTTGAGTACGACGGCATGTCCCATCTGGACCGCGCCCGCCTCCAGGTCGATCGCTCTCGAATGAACTGGCTCGCCGCCAATGGCTGGCAAATGTGCTATTTCACCGATCTCGACCTCTACCGTCGCCCCGCCCACATCATCCAAACCCTGGCCCCCCTTCTCCGCCCGGGGCCCCGTCGATCATGAAGTTGCGGTGCTCCTGAAGAGGTGCGAATCAGCGCGTAACGCCCACCACAACTCCATGATCGACGGGGCCTGGGGTGGGGCGGGGCCCGGGAGGGGGTGGGGTGGGGGGAGAGGGGGTGAACGGTTGGGGGGTGGTTTCCGTATCAGGCGGTGAAGGACATCGGCTAGGGCGGGAGTTTCGGCGATGAGGGTGCAGCGAAAGCACGTGCTGGCGGCGACCGTGGCGGTGGTCGCCGCGGCGGGCGTGGCGGTGGGGACCGGATTCGGGTTCGCCGACACCGCTCCGGCACGGTCGTCCGTCTGCTCCGGCTCGGTGACGTTCTCGGCGGAGGCCGGTGCGCCGGCGGCGACCAGCGATCGGTTCCCGGTGGGTACGCGGCTGCGGGTGACCAACCTGGACAACAACCGCGCGGCCACGGTGACGGTGACCGGCCCGTCGGGGAGCTGTGTGCTGCTCAATGCCACCGCGATGGAGCTGGTGCGGGAGCCGGGCAAGAACGTGATCCGCCGCAACGTGGTGGAGAGGCTGGACGGCGTGGCCGCGCAGCCCGCCCCCGGTGGCGTACGCCCCGGTGCCGCCTCGCCCGCTGCCCCGCGCCCGGTGCCCGGCTCGGCCTGCTCGGGTGCGATCAGCTTCTTCGCTGAGAACGCTGCCCCGGCGGCGACCAGCGGGCAGTTCCCGATCGGTACGCGGCTGCGGGTGACGAACCTGGACAACAAGCGGGCGACCACGGTGACGGTGACCGGCCCGTCGGGTAGTTGTGTGCTGCTGAACACCGCCGCGATGGACCAGATCCGCGAGCCGGGCAAGAACCTCGTGCGCAACAACACGGTCGAGGTGCTGCGCTGACGGCGGTGCAGGGGCCCGACGCGGGCCCCTGCACCCACGTCAACCGAACGCCGCGTCGAGGATGTCGGCGCCCCGGGTGAGCTGCGCGTCGGGGATGGCCAGCGGCGGTAGGAAGCGCAGCACGTTGCCGTACGTGCCGCAGGTCAGGGTGAGCAGGCCGGCGGCATGGCAGGCCGCCGAGATGGCCGACGTGGCGCTCGGGTCGGGGACGAGCGTCCCGGGCTGAACGAGTTCGACGGCGAGCATCGCGCCCCGGCCGCGTACCTCGGCGATCCGGGGATCCCGCTCGGCGATGGCCCGGAGGCGGGGTGCCAGCACGGATTCGATCCGGCGGGCCGCACCGGCCAGGTCCAGTTCGTGCATGGTCTCGATGGTGGCCAGCGCGGCGGCGCAGGCGATCGGGTTGCCGCCGTACGTGCCGCCGAGCCCGCCGACGTGCACCGCGTCCATCAGGTCCGCCCGACCGGTGACCGCCGCGAGGGGCAGCCCACCGGCGATGCCCTTGGCGAGGGTGACCAGGTCGGGTTCGACGCCCTCGTGCTGGCAGGCGAACCAGTCGCCGGTACGGCAGAAGCCGGTCTGGATCTCGTCGGCGACGAAGACCACCCCGGCCGCCGTCGCCCACGCGCGCAGCGCCGGCAGGAAACCCGCAGCGGGTACGACGAACCCGCCCTCACCCTGGATCGGCTCGATGAGCAGCGCGGCGACGTTCTCCGCGCCGACCTGCTTCTCGACCATCTCGAGGGCCCGTGCGGCCGCCTCGGCGCCGGATAGCCCGCCGTCGCGCAGCGGGTACGACATCGGCACCCGGTAGATCTCCCCGGCGAACGGCCCGAACCGGTGCTTGTACGGCATGTTCTTCGCGGTGAACGCCATGGTCAGGTTGGTCCGCCCGTGGTACGCGTGGTCGAACACCACCACCGCCGGTCGTCCGGTGGCATGCCGGGCGATCTTGACGGCGTTCTCCACCGCCTCGGCGCCGGAGTTGAACAGCGCGGACCGCTTCTCGAATCCGCCCGGCGTCAACGCGTTGAGCTGTTCGCACACCGCCACGTACGACTCGTACGGTGCG
The DNA here is from genome assembly GCF_049841635.1 of Micromonospora sp. DT44. Taxonomy (NCBI): domain Bacteria; kingdom Bacillati; phylum Actinomycetota; class Actinomycetes; order Micromonosporales; family Micromonosporaceae; genus Micromonospora; species Micromonospora sp. DT44. Next base: position 35,984 of record NZ_JBNCKS010000054.1, read on the forward strand.
ACCATGAAACAGGTGTGGGTGAACCGTTCGACCTGGGCGCGGACGGCCTCGACCACCCTCGGCGCGGAGTTGCCGACGCTGGTCACCGCGATGCCGGCGGCGAAGTCGATCCACTCCCGTCCGTCGACGTCGGTGAGCGTGCCGCCCGCCGCGGAGTCCACATAGGATGAAATGACGCTGCCGACACCACGGGCGACGGCCGTGCCCCGCCGCTTGTGCAGTTCGTCAGAGGTGGCCATGGGTCAGCCCTCGATGTTGTGCATGACGTGCTTGATCCGGGTGTAGTCCTCCAGGCTGTAGACCGACAGGTCCTTGCCGTGCCCGGAGTGCTTGAAGCCGCCGTGCGGCATCTCGGAGACGAACGGGATGTGCGTGTTGACCCAGACGCAGCCGAAGTCGAGCCGTCGCGTCATCCGCATCGCCCGGCCGTGGTCGCGGGTCCAGACCGACGCCGACAGGCCGTAGTCGACGCCGTTGGCCCAGCGCACCGCCTCGTCCTCGTCGGAGAAGCGCTGCACGGTGATGACCGGACCGAACACCTCGTCCTGGATGATCTCGTCGGCCTGCCGCAGCCCGGACACGATGGTGGGCGTGTAGAAGTAGCCGCGCTCGCCCTGCCGGGAGCCGCCGGTCTGGATCGCCGCGTGGTCGGGCAACCGGTCGACGAAGCCGCTGACCCGGGCGAGCTGGTTGGCGTTGTTCAGCGGGCCGTAGAGCACGTCGGCGTCGTCCGGCGCGCCGGTCTTCGTGGCGCGGGCCTGCTCGGTGAGCGCCGCCACGAAGTCGTCATGGACGCCGGGACCGGCCAGCACCCGGGTGGCGGCCGTGCAGTCCTGCCCGGCGTTGAAGTAGCCGCCGACCGCGATGGCCTCGGCCGCCGCCGCCACGTCCGCGTCGTCGAAGAGCACCACCGGGGCCTTGCCGCCCAGCTCCAGGTGGGTGCGCTTCAGGTCCGGGGCCGCCGCGGCGGCCACCTCCATGCCCGCGCGGGTCGAGCCGGTGATCGACACGAGCTGTGGGGTCGGATGCGACACGAGGGTACGACCGGTGTCGCGGTCGCCGCAGACCACGTTGAACACCCCCGACGGGAAGAACTCGGCGGCGATCTCGGCGAGCAGCAGCGTCGACACCGGAGTGGTGTCCGACGGCTTCAGGACGACCGTGTTGCCGGCGGCGAGCGCCGGGGCGATCTTCCAGATGGCCATCATCAGCGGGTAGTTCCACGGGGTCACCTGGGCGCAGACCCCGATCGGCTCGCGCCGCACGTACGAGGTGTGCCCGGCCAGGTACTCCCCGGCCGAGCGCCCCTCCAGCAGCCGGGCGGCCCCGGCGAAGAACCGGAACTCGTCCACCGCCGGGGGAAGCTCCTCCTCGGTGGTGAGTTGGCGGGGCTTGCCGGTGTTGCGTACCTCGGCGTCGACCAGCTCGGCGGCCCGTGCCTCCACGGCGTCGGCGAGCTTGAGCAGTGCCCTCTGCCGCTCGGCGGGGGTGACCTCCCGCCAGCTCTCGAAGGCGGTGGCGGCGGCGTTCATCGCCGCGTCGACGTCGGCGGGGCCGGAGACCGGCGCCTGCGCGAACACCTCCCCGGTGCAGGGGTCGACCAGATCCGCGTAGCCGCCGTCGGCCGGGTCGACGTAGGAGCCGTTGACGAAGTTGCGCAGCTGCTGCTGGTCACTCATGACGGGATCACTCCGAGGGGGGCCGGGGGTGAGGTCTGCGGCGGTTATCGCAATCTGCCTGCCATCTTCGCTACTGAATCCGCAGCAGACAAGGGCTACGGCGACTGTTTCCGTCGACTGCTGTCTCGTCTACGCTGCACGGCGTGGAGCCCGCACCCTTCTTCGTCGCCTCCCGTCCCGCCTCCGGCACGGGCGAGTTGACCGTCCACCACCCGTACGACGGTCGCGCGGTGGGGCGTACCACCTTTGCCACCAGCGACCAGGTCGAGGCCGCTGTCGCGGCAGCGGCCGGGGTGGCCGCGCACGCCGCGGCCCTGCCCGCGCACGCCCGCGCGGCGGCCCTGGACCACGTGTCCCGGCGGCTCGCCGAGCGTGCCGACGAGGCCGCGGCGCTGATCACCGCCGAGAACGGCAAGCCCGTGAAGTGGGCGCGCGCCGAGGTCGGACGGGCGGTCTCCACCTTCCGGTGGGCGGCCGAGGAGGCCCGACGCTTCTCCGGTGAGCTGCAACGGCTCGACACCGATCCAACCGCCACCGGCCGGATCGCCCTGGTCCGACGGGTGCCCCGGGGGCCGGTGCTCGGCATCGCGCCGTTCAACTTCCCGCTCAACCTGGTCGCGCACAAGGTCGCCCCGGCCATCGCGGTCGGTGCGCCGATCATCGTCAAGCCGGCCCCGGCGACGCCGCTGTCCGCGCTGCTGCTCGGCGAACTGCTGGCCGAGACGGACCTCCCGGCCGGCATGTTCTCGGTGCTGCCGCTGCCCAACGACCGCGCCGCCGAGCTGGTCGCCGACCCGCGGCTGCCGGTCGTGTCCTTCACCGGGTCCGGGCCCGTCGGGGCGGCGATCCGGCGGCAGGTACCGGAGAAGCACGTGACGCTGGAACTGGGCGGCAACGCGGCGGCGGTGCTCTGCGCGGACTGGACGTCCCCCGACGACCTGGACTTCGCGGCACAGCGCATCGCCACCTTCGCCAACTACCAGGCCGGCCAGTCCTGCATCGCCGTGCAGCGGGTGTACGTGCACCACGCGCGGTACGCCGACTTCCTGCCCCGGCTGGTGGCGGCGGTACGCGCGCTGCACACCGGGGACCCCGCCTCGGAGCTGACCGACGTCGGCCCGCTGGTGTCCGAGGACGCGGCCCGCCGGGTCGAGGCATGGGTGTCCGAGGCGGTCGTGGCCGGCGCGACGGTCGAGGTGGGCGGCGTACGCAACGGCGCGACGTACCCCCCGACCGTCCTCACCGGCGTGCCGGCGGGCGCCAAGGTCGTCGCCGAGGAGGTGTTCGGGCCGGTGCTGGTGGTCACCCCGGTCGCCGACGACCAGGCCGCGTTCGCCGCGGTCAACGATTCGGCGTACGGGTTGCAGGCGGGCGTGTTCACCCGGCGACTGGACGTGGCCTTCGCCGCCGCGCGAGTCCTCGAGGTGGGCGGCGTGATCGTCGGCGACGTGCCGTCGTACCGGGCGGACCAGATGCCGTACGGCGGGGTGAAGGGCAGCGGAGTCGGCCGGGAAGGGCTGCGCAGCGCGATGGACGACTACACCGAACCGCGGGTGATGGTGCTGACCGGGCTCGACCTCTAGGCCCAGGTGCCGTCGTCGCGCACCCGGGAGGGGGCGCGGCCGAGCAGCAACGTGGTGAGCGCAGCGTCGACGTTCTCGCCGAGGAACCAGTCGCCGGCCTGGTCGAGGGCGAAGACCCGGCCCCGCTCGTCGACGGCGAGGATGCTGTCCTGCTGCTCGGTGCCGATCGGAAAGAGCCGCACGCCGAGCACCGCGCCGAAGTCGGCGAGCGTGTCGGCGGTGTGCGCGATCATGTGCGGACGGATGTCGAAGCGGGAGATCCACACCTGCTGGCCCGGGCCGCGCCGGGCGCCCACCAGGCTCGGGAACGCCGTCAACGCCTCCACGGCGGCCGGGAAGGCCTCGTGTCGGTGTGTCCTCCCGGGCACGGCGGTGACGTCCCGTACGCCGGCCGCCGCCATGATCTGATCGCCGATGTGCGGACGCCATCCCGCCGCCACCAGCGCGTTCGTCACCTCGGGCGGAAAGCGCCCCGGGTCGGGGTCGGGCGCGGCCGGAGCCCGCCACGTCTCGGTGTAGGCCCGCGCCGCCTCCGGCAGGACGTTGGCGCGTACCAGGAACGTGGTGCACGAGTCGCACGGCAGTTCGGCGACGCCGCCGGCCGGATCACCCGGCTCACGGATCCGGAAGATCTCGAAGCGGGCGGCGTCCAGCAGGGCCGCCGCCTCGGCCCGACCCATCGGCTCGATGCCCTCGGCGGCCCGTCGGTGGTCGTACTCGTGCAGCACGTCGGAGACCACGATCAGCTCGGCGTGACAGTCGACGCCGCGTACCAACTCGCCCGGCGGCCTCTCGTCCAGGTAGGCGCGCACGAGCGGATGGTGGTTCAGGGTCGCGGGGCCTCTCGTGCCCTGGGCCGTCCAGATGCGACCGTCGAGAGTCAGGTGCGCCACCGTGTTCGGCGTCGGACCCCGGTGGATCTCCCGGATCAGCAGGCTCGACGCGTCGATCGTGCGCGGCGCGGTCGGCCCGCTGGGCTGACTGCGCCGGTACAGGTCCGCCACCACCGTGGCCGGCACCCGGGGCCAGGTGGTGACCTTTCCGGTGCGCTTGTCGATGACGGTGGTCGGCAGATCGCCGGGGATCGCCCGCGCTGCACCCGAGACGATCGAGGTGATGACGAAGCCCAGGTCGAACTCGTCGACCAGCGGGGTGCGCTCGTGGCCGAGGCGCTGTGAATCGCGCCGAGCCCAGGCGGACGCGAGCTGCTCAGCCTGCTGACGGTCGATCACACACCGAAACTACCGGACTACGCGGATCGATGGCGGCCGGTATGGTCTTGGATACCGACGGTGACGGGAGGAGTGGCGGTGAGCGAACGCGTGGACCGGGACGCCAATCGCGAGCTACGAGCCCGATTCGACGACGTGTACGGCCAGTACCAGCAGCTCAGATCTGGTTTGGACACTCTTGCGGCACGGCTCGCCGAGCTACGGGTGACCCGCCGCTCATCCGATGGACACGTCACGGCGACGGTCGACGCGCAGGGCCAGGTCATCGAGGTCGTCCTGGCACCGGCCGCCTACCGGGCCCGGGACGCCGAGGCGCTGGGCCGGAAGATCACCGAGACGATCCGGGCCGCCGTGGCCGCCGCCACCCAGGCAACCCAGGCCCTGGTCGCCGAAACCATGCCGGCCGGCTCCGGCTCGGCGGATTTCCTGCGTACCGGCGACTTCGGTGCGTTGCTCGGCCGCGCCGACGCCGTGCTCGGCCGCCGTGCGGGGTCGGCATGACCGACGGGCAGCTCTGGCTGGACGCGTCCCGTGCCCGGCGTGGCGGCGCCGACCTGGCCCTGTCCGGCGAGGCGGTGACGGCCCGTCGCGCGGCGGAGGGCGGCGAGATCGAGGCCGCCAGCGGCGCCCGCCCGTGGGGGCGCGACGACATCGGCGCGGCGTTCGAGCGGAGCTACCGCGGCATCGAGCAGACCGTGCTGCGCGCCTGGGCGGGCGTCGGTCAGCGAATCACCGAGCTGGGCGTCGACGTGGTCAGCGCGGTCGACGCCAGCGTGCAGACCGACCAGAGCAGCGCCGCCCGGCTCGACCACGCCGCCGACCAGCGCTGACGGCGGGGCGATCCGGATGAGCGTGCTGCCCAGCCCGATCCCGCACCCACTCGACTACGCGCCCTGGGACGTACCGGGCTGGATCTACGAGGCCCTCGACTGGGCCGTCGGTGTGCAGTGGCCGGAGGGCAACGAACGGGCCGTCTGGGACGTCGCGGATCAGTGGTACGCGGTCGCCTCCGTTCTCGCCGGCCCGCACGCCGACGCCGCGGCGGCCGCCACCGAGGTACGCAGCGGGTACGGCGGCGTGGGAGCTGTCGACGCCGCGTTCGAGGCGGCCTGGCGAGCCATCGCCGAGGGCGACGACGCACCCCTGCCGGTGCTGCTCGCGGTCACCGCCGATCTGGGCCGCCTGGTCGAGGAGTGCGGCTGCGACATCGAGGGTGCCAAGATCGAAGTCTGGATCGAGCTGGGGATCCTGGTCATCGAACTGATCTCGGTGGCGGTGGCGGCGCTGCTCACCGCCGGGGCGGCGTCTCCGGCGGCCGGCGCGGCCGTCACCGCGACCCGGCTGCTCATCCAGCAGATCTTCAAACGCCTCATGGGGCAACTGGCCAGCAAGGCTCTGCGGCGCGGGCTCAAGGAGGCCGGCGAGCGCGCGGCCAAGGAGGTCGCCAAGGGCGGCGTACGTGGGCTCGCCAAGCGCGCCACCCGGGAAGGGCTGGAGGAGGCGGCCGAGGAGTCCGGGATCAGCCTCGCCACGCAGGCGTACCAGAACTCGACGGGCCGGGCACACGGCGTTGACCTGACCGACCTGGGCGCTTCGGCGGTCGGCGGGCTCGCCGGCGGTGCGGTCGCGCCGCTGGCCGGCCTGGGCCGCCACGCGACCGGCCGCGCGGCGCGAATCGGCGAGCACCTGGGTCGGGAGATGACCGGCGAGATGCTTGCCGAGAGCGCCGCCAGCGTCGCCACCGGACAGGGCATGGCCTCGGTCGACGACGTGGTACGCGCCGCCGCGTCCGGCGTCACCGGCTCGACGACCGCGCAGACCGACCACGCTCTGCAGGCACGGCTCCGCGCACAGGCCGACGCTCTGGCCGGAGCGTCCCTCGCCGGCCCGTCGCTTTCGATCCCGCCCCCACCACCGGAATTCGCGACGTCCGGGCCGGCGACGTCTGCGCCGGTGTCCTCAGGGGCGGTGTCTGGTGGGCCGGTGTCCTCCGGGGCGGTGTCTTCTTCGTCGGTTCTGGCGGGGGACGGCGCCGGAGCGGTGGGCGCGGACGTCGCCGGTTCGTCGGTCTCGACAGCAGCCGGCACTCCCGGGCTGCCAGCCGACGGGCACGGGGCGAGTGCAGCACGACCGGCGGTCGGGGGTGATGTCGGGCTCGCGGCTGTTGCGGAGCCGGGACGTGACGCGGCTGCGCCCACACTCTCGGGGGTCACCACGCCCGTCGCCGGTGTCGTAGACCCGGCCGGCGGGTCAAGTGTCGGCGTCGCTCCGGCGGTCACCCCGGCGGCGATCGACCCGGCCGGCGTCGTCCCAGGCGCCGGCGGCACCGTACCCTCGTCGTCCGGTCTGCCCGGGACCGCCGCGGCCGTGTCGTCGACGGTCCCGACAGCCTCACCGCCCACAGTGGTCGGACCGTCGTCGGGCCCTCCGCCTCCGTCGGTCGCGGCCTCGTCGACTTCCGTGACCTCGACGACCGGGCCGGTGCCGGCCGTGGGGGCGGTGCCGACGGTCGGCCCGGCGGCGGCGAGCACTGCCGGGCTCTCGACGCCGCTCGCGTCCGTCGGCCCTGCCCCGGCCATCGCGCCACCGCCAGCGTCCCCGTTCACGCCCACCGGGCCGACGGTCGGCGCGTCACCCGACGGCGTCGGCAGGTACGGCGCAGCCATGACCCCGGTGGACGGCAGCGCGGTGGCCGCGCCGGCTGGCCGCCACTCCGCACCCGAGCGGACCTCGACGCGGGAGTCGATCGCGCCAGCTCGCGTACCCCGGCAGAGGACGGGCGGTCGCGCGTCGGCGTCCGTCGACGTGGTCGCGTTCGGCGACCCGGTGGAGTCCGCGACCGACGTCGACGACTGGTACGCGGCCCAGTGGCTCGCCGAGGCGGAGGCCGCCGAGCGACGGCGCTACCAGGGCCACTTCGAGGCACAGCGGATCGGCTTCGAGAACAACCGCCGGCAGGCAGAGGCCGCCCGCCTGCGGGCGCGGGCGGCGGAGCACGACCGCAGGGCTGTCGAGTACGCCAACTACGCCCGACAGTTGCACCAGACCGGCCACCGGCAGTGGGCCGACGGCTGGCAGCGGGCGGCGAACGACGAGACACGCGCGTACGCCCACTGGCGTGACCTCGCCAACGACGTACTGGCGGGCATCACGGCGCCGCCGGTCGTCGACCTGGCCGACGGGGCCTTCGCGCATGCCAACAGCGACGTGGGCGCACTCGCGCTCGGCGCGGTGGAGACCGGCGGCCCGTCCCGGCTCACCGGCGACGACGTCCCCCCGCCGATCGACGACTCCCGCCCGTACGGGCAGCCGGGCGGGCTTCGGCCACCACTGGCGCTGCACCAGGTCGACGTCGAACGGCAGATGCCGCGCGAACGCGACGGCACCGTCCGACGTACCGCCGATCCGCGCCAGGGCGGCTGGTTCCGCCTCCTGAACGACGGCGGTCCCCAGGCCGACGCCACCCGTGGCATCAACTGCCTGGACTGCACCCTGTCGCTGTTCGAGACCTGGGTGCACGGGCGACCGCGGGTGTCCGCGCCGCGCACCTTCGACGGCTACCTCGACGGCGACATCCGACGCCCGATCCGTGGTGAGGCGGGTGGCCCCGGCCGGGTGGAGGACGTCACCGGCGGACGCTTCCAACGCGTCCTCACTCCCGGTCAGCCGTCAGACCCGGCGCAGGCCCGGCAGGGGTACGCCAATCTGCACGACCAACTGCTGCTGGGCGGCCACGGCAGCTACGCGTTCCTGATCACCGAGTGGGCCGGTGGCGGCTCGCACGCCTGGGCGGCACTCAACCAGAACGGCACGATCCTCTACGTCGACCCGCAGACCGGCCTCGTCCGCGATCATCCGCTCTATCCCGACGTGGTCGGCATCGACGCGCTCGTACTGGGCGGAGACGGCCGGGCGATGCCGCTGGGAGGACTGCCCCGGGGCCGGTTCAGTGAACGCCCCGACCTGCCGACCCACCCACCCGGGTACGACGACGGCGGCCACGGCGACCCGTACATCAACCGCATGTACCTGTTGCTGGACGGCCCCGGCTCGGTGCCGGACGGCCCGCCGTCTGATGCTCGCGTGACGCAGCCTCCGACCCGGTTGCCCGCGCAGGCCGGCAGTCTGGATGAGGTCTTCTCGGCCGGGATGAGTCCCGCCGACTTCGCGAGGGCGGTGGATCCGCCGACCCTCCGGCGGCTGGTGCCCAGCCTCGACGACGCGGCCGCGCGGGACGTGTCGCGGCTGTTCGCCGACACCCGAGTCCGCGACATGCTGGACACCGCCCTGCGAGAGCCGCCCCCGAACGAGCCGCAGCTGGCCGAGAAGTTGGCCCGGCAACTGGCGCAGGCGCCGGATCTGGCACGAATCATCCTCGCCACACCCGAACTGGCGAACTCACTGACGGCGCGGCCGTTGACGCTGCACCACCTGGCGAGCCACCAGCAGGCCATCGACGCCCTCGCCGACGTACTCGACGACATCAACGCGCGGGAAGCCGCAGGAGTGGGCGCGGAGCCGGGTTCGGCATTGCCTCAACCGGAACCCACACCTCTCACCGCCGATCAGTTGCGGATCAGCGCCAGCTTGCAGACGCGGCGGGGGCCTGTTGCCCAACCGGGCTTCGACAGGCGTCGGATCGGCGATCCCAGCTACCGAAGTAGCTATCTCAACGCTCTGTACGCGGCGGCAGTCGATGCCCAGGCTGACCTGAATCAGCTCGCGACGGCGCTGTCTGCTGTCGACGGTCGTGCTGTGGGTAACCCAGGTTGGCGTTCCCAACCCAAGGATCGAGGGCGAGCCGAGGACAAGGTGGACGGGCGGCAGGGCGACGCGTCGACGCTGCTGGATCTAGCGGCGGCGAAGGTTGAGTTCAGCTCTCTCGACGACCTTTATGCTGCGCTTGCTCGGATCAAGGAGAGCCCGGGCGTCGTGATTGTCCGGTGCGAAGATCGTTTCATCACACCAACGAGTAGTGGCTACCGTGACGTGCAGCTTGTCCTGCGGACACGGAATGGGCACCTGGCGGAGTTCCGTCTGCACCTGGCAGCGCTTGATGCGGTAGCGATCTGGGAACATGCGCTGTATGAGGTACGCCGCGACATCGACGCCCTGGCCCGCCTCAAGGGTCGAGATTTGACAGGGCGCGAAGCGGCGATCGCAGATGGGATTCTCCGACGCGAGCAGCAGTTGTTCTGGGAAGCCCTCCAGTCGACCCGTAAAGGTAAGTTCTAGTGGTGCAAATGCCCGGTCTGGTGCTCCCGTCCTACTACCTCTACCACCAGTCCCCCGTCAAGATCGTGAAGACACCCGACGGTGGTGCCCGGGTGTGGCGAGTTGCAATCGACACGGGAGGCTGGCAGGCGAAGAACGACATCTTCTCGGAGATTGTTTTCGACGTCGGGGGAGACATCTTTCGCCGTTCCGAGGCGGACTTCGTTCAGGAGGTAGAGGCGTTCCGGGCCTACTACCTGGAGGGCGAGGGACCGATCTTCGCGCTGTACGAGACGGTGCGATCGATTGAGGATCTGGCAGCCGCTGAGGGGCGGCACCTGACGCCGCGTGAGCAGGCTCTCATCCGGGGGATTCGGCAGCGAACCTTCGTGATGTTCGAGGAGCAACTGCGTGCGGCCGGCGATCCGGGTGCCGATCCCGATTTGGCTGCCCGCTAGATGATCGATTCCAAGGGATGTGGGACCGCAAGTAGACGCGAGGGCGTCCATGATCGGCGTTGTCTAGGCAAC
>NZ_JBNCKS010000055.1:0-43744 GCF_049841635.1 Micromonospora sp. DT44
CACCACAACCCATCCCACGCCGCTTCGCGACGCGGGATGCTGCCGCGTGTCTACGCACGGTTCGATTTTCGAGTTAGTTAGGCGGTGGCGGGGGCGGGTTGGGCTTCTGGCGCTGCAGTGGTCTGGGGTGCCGGGAGGGCCGGGTGGCGTTCGCGGGTGGACCACTGGACGGACAGGGCGGCCAGGAGCACCAGGCACGAGCCGAGCATGTGCGCGCCGACCAGGACCGCCGGCACGTGGGTGAAGTACTGCACGAAGCCGATAAGTCCCTGACCCAGCTCCACCGCCACGAGGACGATGGCGGCCCGGGTGGCCCGCCGCGCGTCCACCGCGCGGAACGCGAAGATGAGCGCCACCGACAGGCCGATCAACAGGAAGACCCCGTCGGCGTGGACCTGGGAGATCGCCTCCGGGTCCAGGCCGTTGCGGGCCGCGCCGTGGTCGCCGGCGTGTGGGCCGCTGCCGGTGACCCAGGTGCCGATCACCAGTACCGCGACGGTGACGCCGGTGGTGATCCGGGCGAGCGCGCGCAGGGGAGTGGGCACCGCGGCGACCGTCGGGCCGTCCGGGTCGCCGATCCGCTGCCAGAGGGCGTACGCGGCGGCGATCACCGCCATCGAGGCGAGGAAGTGCAGTCCGACCACCCAGGGGTTGAGGTTGGTGAGCACCGTGATGCCACCGATCACCGCCTGGGCGGGGATGCCCAGGAACACGGCGACGGCCAGCGCGAGGAGGCCGGGCCGGCGGGGTCGGTGGGTCAGCACGGCCAGCACGGTGGCCAGCGCGATGAGGCCCACCACGAAGGCCAGCATCCGGTTGCCGAACTCGATCACCCCGTACACGCCCATCTCGGGGGTGGTGACGTACGAGTCGTCGGTGCACCGGGGCCAGGTGGGGCAGCCGAGGCCGGACGCGGTCAACCGGACCGCCCCGCCGGTGACGACGACGCCCACGTTCGCGATGATCGAGGCGAGCGCGAGGCGGCGCAGCAGGACGCCGGATACCGGACGGACGATTCGGTTCACGGCGCAAATCCTACGCACCGTAGTGATCGAGGTCCGTCCGACTCCGCCGGCTCGGTGGTTCGGATCACCGGGGCCCGGGTTTGCCACCCTCCGGGCAATTACGTAACGTTGGCGTTGTGAAAAACGCGGCGGCGCTCTCCGGGCACCAGCCGGCGGCTGTCCCGGCCGTCGGCGCGTCCGCGTCCGCCCTCGTCGGGGCCTCGTCGTCCGTGCTGGGCGGCTCCCCGACGGAGACCTCCACCCGGGACCGCGTCACCCAGTTGCTGCTGGAGCGGGGCGCCACCACCGCCGCACAGCTCGGTCTGGCGCTCGGTCTGAGCCCTGCCGCGATCCGCCGGCACCTGGACGCGATGCTGGCCGACGGTGACGTCGTCGCCCGCGAGCAGGCGGTGCAGGGCAGCCGGGGTCGGGGACGTCCGGCCAAGGTGTTCGTGCTGACCGAGGCGGCCCGGGTTCGCTGTGGCACACACCACTACGACAACATGGCCACCGCCGCGCTGCGCTGGATCGCCCACAACGGTGGCCCGGACGCGGTCGACGCGTTCGCCGCCGAGCAGGTGTCGGCGCTGGAGTCGCGCTGCCGCGCCGCCATGGAGGACGCCGGCGACGACCCTCTCGCGCGGGCCGAGGCGCTCGCCGGAGCGCTGACCGCCGAGGGTTACGCTGCCAACGCGACCACGATCGCCTCCGGTGGCCAGCTCTGTCAGCACCACTGCCCGGTGGCGCACGTGGCCGCCGAGTTTCCTCAGCTGTGCGAGGCCGAGACCGCGGTGATCTCCCGTCTGGTCGGCACCCACGTGCAGCGCCTGGCCACCATCGCGCACGGCGACGGGGTGTGCACCACGCACATCCCGACCCAGCCGGGCCGTGCTTCATCCGGTAATCCCGTCACCACTGTGAGGACAGATAGATGACCGAGCAGATCGTCCAGCCCCTGACCCAGGAAGAGCAGCTCGCCGCCCTGGGTCGCTACGAGTACGGCTGGTCCGACCCGGACGCCGCCGGGGCAACTGCCCAGCGCGGCATCAACGAGGCGGTGGTGCGGGACATCTCGGCCAAGAAGAACGAGCCGGCCTGGATGCTCGACCTGCGCCTGAAGGGCCTGCGGCTGTTCGGCCGCAAGCCGATGCCCGCCTGGGGCGCGGACCTCACCGGCATCGACTTCGACAACATCAAGTACTTCGTGCGGTCCACCGAGAAGCAGGCCACCAGCTGGGAGGACCTGCCCGAGGACATCAAGAACACGTACGACCGGCTGGGCATCCCGGAGGCGGAGAAGCAGCGGCTGGTCGCGGGTGTCGCGGCGCAGTACGAGTCGGAGGTCGTCTACCACAAGATCCGTGAGGACCTTGAGGAGCAGGGCGTGCTCTTCCTGGACACCGACACCGCGCTGCGGGAGCACGAGGACGTCTTCAAGGAGTACTTCGGCACGGTGATCCCGGTCGGCGACAACAAGTTCGCCGCGCTGAACACCTCCGTGTGGTCCGGTGGCTCGTTCATCTACGTGCCGAAGGGCGTGCACGTGGAGATCCCGCTGCAGGCCTACTTCCGGATCAACACGGAGAACATGGGCCAGTTCGAGCGGACGCTGATCATCGTCGACGAGGGCGCGTACGTGCACTACGTCGAGGGCTGCACCGCGCCGCTCTACTCCTCCGACTCGCTGCACAGCGCCGTCGTGGAGATCATCGTGAAGAAGAACGCGCGCTGCCGCTACACGACCATCCAGAACTGGTCGAACAACGTCTACAACCTGGTGACCAAGCGCGCCGTCTGCCACGAGGGCGCGACCATGGAGTGGGTCGACGGCAACATCGGCTCCAAGGTGACCATGAAGTACCCGGCGGTCTACATGACCGGCGAGCACGCCAAGGGCGAGGTGCTCTCGGTGGCGATGGCCGGCGAGGGTCAGCACCAGGACGCCGGCGCCAAGATGGTGCACGCGGCTCCGCACACGAGCAGCACCATCGTGTCGAAGTCGATCGCCCGTGGTGGCGGCCGGACCTCGTACCGGGGTCTGGTGCAGGTGCTGGAGGGCTCGCACCACAGCCGCAGCACGGTCAAGTGCGACGCGCTGCTGGTCGACACCATCTCCCGCTCCGACACGTACCCGTACGTCGACATCCGTGAGGACGACGTGTCGATGGGGCACGAGGCGACCGTCTCCAAGATCAGCGACGACCAGCTCTTCTACCTGATGAGCCGGGGTCTGAGCGAGGACGAGGCGATGGCCATGATCGTCCGCGGCTTCATCGAGCCGATCGCCAAGGAGCTCCCGATGGAGTACGCCCTGGAGCTGAACCGGCTCATCGAACTCCAGATGGAGGGCGCGGTCGGCTGACGCCGCCTCCGCCCGGCCACGGCCGGACCCGGACCCGGTACGCCGGGTCCGGTCCAGCCCGCTTCGACCCTCCGATCCATGACAGACCAAGGAAGACATGACTACCCAGGCTTCCGCGCCGCCGCCCAGCACCAAGTCGCAGGCGCTGCGCTCGTACGACGTCGCCGACTTCCCGGCCCTCACCGGCCTGGAGGAGGACTGGCGCTTCACCCCGCTCAAGCGCCTCCGCGGCCTCTCCGGCGACGTGCCGGCCGAGGCCGGCACGGTTCGGCACGAGTACGGCGACCTGCCCGAGGGCGTGGCCATCAGCCGGATCGGCCGCGACGACGAGCGGGTCGGCAGCGTGCTCACCCCGGTGGACCGGGTCAGCGCGCTGGCGTACGGCGCTGCCGCCGATGCCCTGTTGGTGCGGGTGGCCCCGGACGTGGTGCTCGGCCAGTCGGTGGGCCTGCGGGTGGTCGGCACGGGCGCGGCGCAGCCGGCGTTCGGGCACACGTTCGTCGAGATCGGCCGCTTCGCCGAGGCGACCCTGGTGCTGGAGCACGTCGGATCGGCCACCCTGGCCGACAACATCGAGGTCGTCGTGGCCGACGGCGCGAAGCTGACCCTGGTCACCGTCGCCGACTGGGCCGACGACGCGGTCCAGGCCCAGCACCTGAAGGCCAAGCTGGGCCGGGATGCCAAGGTCATCCACATCCAGGTGTCCCTGGGTGGCGACCTGGTCCGGCAGTTCACCTCGGTGGAGTACACCGGCCGGGGCGGCGAGGCCGAGCTGTACGGCGTCTACTTCGCCGATGGCGGCCAGCACCTGGAGCACCGGCAGCTGGTCGACCACAGCGTTCCGGACTGCCGCAGCTACGTCGGCTACCGGGGTGCCCTGCAGGGCGAGGACGCGCACACCGTCTGGGTCGGCGACGTGCTGATCCAGGCCGAGGCGACCGGCACCGACACGTACGAGATCAACCGGAACCTGCTGCTCACCGACGGCGCGCGGGCGGACTCCGTACCCAATCTGGAGATCGAGACCGGCGAGATCGCCGGCGCCGGCCACGCCAGCGCGACCGGCCGCTTCGACGACGAGCAGTTGTTCTACCTGATGGCCCGGGGCATCCCGGAGAGCGAGGCCCGCCGCCTGGTGGTCCGCGGCTTCTTCGCCGAGCTGATCAACAAGATCCCGGTGGAGTCGCTGCGCGAGCGCCTCGGCGACGCGATCGAGGCCCGGCTCACCAAGGCCGGCGCCTGATGATCCGCATCTGCTCCACCGAGGACGTGCCGAAGGGCACCGCGATCAGCGCGGACGTCGACGGCACCCCGATCGCGCTCGTGCACGGCGAGGACGGCGAGTTCTACGCCGCCTACGACGAGTGCTCGCACGCCGCGGTCGCCCTCTCCGAGGGTGAGGTGGACGGTTGCACGCTGGAGTGCTGGCTGCACGGCTCGCGCTTCGACCTGCGGACCGGGCAGCCCTCCGGTCTGCCGGCCACCGAACCCGTTCCCGTCTACCCCGTCGAAGTCCGCGACGGCGACATCTACCTCAGCCTGACGCCGAGTAATGGAGTGACCCGATAATGAGCACCCTGGAGATCCGCGACCTGAAGGTGTCGGTCAAGCTGCCCGAGGGTGAGCTCAAGCCGATCCTGGCCGGCGTCGACCTGACCGTGAAGTCCGGTGAGACCCACGCCATCATGGGCCCCAACGGCTCCGGCAAGTCCACCCTGGCGTACTCGATCGCCGGTCACCCCAAGTACGAGATCACCGGCGGCTCGGTGACCCTCGACGGCGAGGACGTCCTCGCCATGACGGTCGACGAGCGGGCCCGCGCCGGCCTCTTCCTGGCCATGCAGTACCCGGTCGAGGTGCCCGGCGTCTCGGTGGCGAACTTCCTGCGCACCGCGAAGACCGCCATCGACGGCGAGGCGCCGAAGCTGCGTACCTGGGGCGGCGAGCTGCGCGGCGCGATGGAGCGCCTCCAGATGGACCCGGCGTTCGCCCAGCGCAACGTCAACGAGGGCTTCTCCGGCGGTGAGAAGAAGCGGCACGAGATCGTCCAGCTGGAGCTGCTCAAGCCGAAGATCGCCATCCTCGACGAGACCGACTCTGGTCTCGACGTGGACGCGCTGCGCGTGGTCAGCGAGGGCGTCAACCGGGTCCGCGACAACGGCGACACCGGCGTGCTGCTGATCACCCACTACACGCGGATCCTGCGCTACATCAAGCCGGACTACGTGCACGTCTTCGTCGCCGGCCGGATCGTCGAGCAGGGCGGCCCGGAGCTGGCCGACAAGCTCGAAGCCGAAGGTTACGAGCGGTACGCCGCCGGGGCCGGCTCGGCCAAGGCCTGAGTGGGAGAGGCGCTGTCGAGATGACCAGCATCGCGATCCCCGAGGGGATGCCGCAGTACGACGACGTGCCGCGTTTCGACGTGGCCCGGGTGCGCGCCGACTTCCCGATCCTCGATCGGGAGATCAACGGACACCCGCTGGTCTACCTCGACAGCGCCAACACCTCGCACAAGCCCCGGCAGGTGCTCGACGTGCTCGACGAGCACTACGCGCGGCACAACGCCAACGTCTCGCGCTCGGTGCACACGCTGGGCACCGAGGCCACCGAGGCGTACGAGGGGGCGCGGGCCAAGCTCGCCGCGTTCATCAACGCGCCGAGCGTCGACGAGGTGGTCTTCACCAAGAACTCCACCGAGGCGATCAACATCGTGGCGTACGCCTTCTCCAACGCCTCGCTGCGTCCGGACGCCGACCCGCGGTTCCGGCTCGGCCCCGGCGACGAGGTGGTGATCTCCGAGATGGAGCACCACTCGAACATCGTCCCCTGGCAGCTGCTCTGCGAGCGCACCGGCGCGACCCTGCGCTGGTTCGGGGTCACCGAGCAGGGCCGGCTCGACGAGTCGGACCTGGAAGACCTGATCACCGAACGGACGAAGATCGTCTCGCTGGTGCACATGTCGAACATCCTGGGCACCGTCAACGCCACCTCCCGCATCACCGCGCGGGTGCGCGAGGTGGGCGCGCTGCTGCTGCTGGACTGCTCGCAGTCCGTGCCGCACCTGCCCATCGACGTGGTCGACCTGGATGCCGACTTCATCGTGTTCACGGGGCACAAGATGCTCGGCCCGACCGGCATCGGGGCGCTCTGGGGGCGCGGTGAGCTACTGGCGGCCATGCCGCCGGTGATGGGCGGCGGCTCGATGATCGAGACGGTGACCATGGCCCGGTCGACGTTCGCCGCGCCGCCGGCGCGCTTCGAGGCGGGCACCCCGCCGATCGCCGAGGCGGTCGCGCTCGGCGCGGCGGTCGACTATCTCACCGGCATCGGCATGCCCGCCATCCAGTGGCACGAGAAGGAGCTGACGGCGTACGCGCTGGACGCCCTCGGCTCGGTGCCCGACCTGCGGATCTTCGGTCCGACCGTACCGATCGGCCGGGGCGGCACCATCTCGTTCGCTCTCGGTGACGTGCACCCGCACGACGTGGGTCAGGTGCTCGACTCGCTCGGCGTGCAGGTGCGGGTGGGCCACCACTGCGCGAAGCCGGTGTGCAGCCGGTTCGGCGTTCCGGCGATGACCCGGGCGTCGTTCTACCTCTACACCACCACCGGGGAGATCGACGCCCTGGTGGGCGGTCTGGAGCAGGTACGGAAGGTGTTCGACTGATGGTGCAGCTCGACCAGCTCTACCAGGAGATCATCCTGGATCACTACAAGCACCCGCACGGGCGGGGCCTGCGTGACGCCGACGACCCGGGCGACCAGGTCGCCGAGGCGCACCACGTCAACCCGACCTGCGGCGACGAGGTCACCGTCCGGGTGGCCACCGACGGCAGCGTTCTGCACGACATCTCGTACGACGGCATGGGCTGTTCGATCAGCCGGGCCTCGGCGAGCGTCCTGCACGAACTGCTGCGCGGTCGGGGCGCCGGGGAAGCATTCGAGGTGCATGAGGCGTTCGTCGAGTTGATGTCCGGACGTGGCCAGGTCACGCCGGACGAGGACGTACTCGGTGACGGGGTCGCTTTCGCGGGCGTAGCCCGCTATCCCGCCCGGGTCAAGTGCGCGCTGCTGCCGTGGATGGCGTTCAAGGACGCCGCGGCACGCGCCGGTGTGGGCGTGAGCCCGGAGGTGAAGGCATGAGCAGCGAGGATACGGCTACTGCGGCAACGCCGGAGGCCAGCGACACCGTCGCGGCGCAGACCGGCGCGGTGAGTGACGACGCCGCCGCCCCGGCGGGCGGCGTCAGCAAGGCCATGATCGCCGACATCGAGGAGGCGATGAAGGACGTCGTCGACCCGGAGTTGGGCATCAATGTGGTCGACCTGGGCCTGGTGTACGGGGTGCACGTCGACGACGAGAACGTCGCGACCCTGGACATGACGCTTACCTCGGCGGCGTGCCCGCTGACCGACGTGATCGAGGACCAGGCCCGGCAGGCCCTGACCACCGGCCCCGGTGGCGGCCTGGTCAACGACATCCGGATCAACTGGGTGTGGCTCCCGCCGTGGGGCCCGGACAAGATCACCGACGAGGGTCGGGACCAGCTCCGTTCCCTCGGCTTCAACGTCTGACCCGAACTCCCGATCTTCTTCGTTCGAGCGCGGTGCCCCTCCGGGGCGCCGCGCTCGACGTGTTCAGAGGTGAAATCTCTTGTGGAACGGATCGTTCCGCTCTGCTAAGCTGAGTTTAGAACGGAGCGGAACGTTCCGTTTCGCGGGAACAGTCGGCGGATCAGCGGAGAGGGTCGGGACAATGAACGAGACGGCAGCGGGACAGTGGCGGATCGTGCTCGACGAGGCGCACCGGGCGCTGCGGACGGCCGCCGAGGGGATCCCGGCCGGGGCCTGGGACCGGTCCACCCCCTGCGAGCGGTGGACGGTCACCCAGGTGCTCCAGCACGCGACCGGTGACCAGCTCGCCTACGTCGCGGCGATCACCGGCGGATCGGGGCCGCAGGAGGACCCGTTCGCGCCCTCCGGGCGGATCGACGGGGACAAGCTGACCGGTCTGTACGCCGCCCTCGACGCGTCCGCCCTCGCCTGGGTGAGCGTGGCCGACGAGGATCCGCAGGTGCCGACGCCGCTGCCGCACGGCGCGCTGCCGGCCCACACGGCTGCCGTCGCCGCCGCCCTCGACGCGGCGGTGCACGCCTGGGACATCGCGGTGGCCACCGGTCAGCCGTCTCCGCTCCACGACGATTTGGCCCGCGCCCTGTTCGAGGTCGCGCGGCAGATCGTCGAGCCGCTACGGTCCTACGGCGCGTACGCGGCGGCGCTCGACCCGGGCGCGGAAGCCGACGATGTGAGCGCGCTGCTCTCCTACCTCGGCCGCGACCCCCGGTGGGCGGAGTCGCGGGCACTGACCGGTCCCGATCCGCCAAGATCGTGCTCGATCATTGTTGTAGTAACCTCGGTGCCTCGCCGAGGCCACTACAACATGGTTCGAGCACGATCGTCGACTGGCGCCCGAGGCTCGCCCGCCGGGTGGGATTGATCGGCCGCCCGATCGCGGCAAGATCTGCGCAACTTCACCGATGTTGCTGTTTC
Source organism: Micromonospora sp. DT44 (assembly GCF_049841635.1). Lineage (NCBI taxonomy): Bacteria > Bacillati > Actinomycetota > Actinomycetes > Micromonosporales > Micromonosporaceae > Micromonospora > Micromonospora sp. DT44. The sequence goes on from NZ_JBNCKS010000055.1 coordinate 8,916, forward strand.
CCGCGTGGCGGATGCAGCAGCATCAGTGAAGTTGTGAGGATCTTGGGCGCGGGGCGCGGGGCGCGGGGCGCGGGGCGCGGGGCGCGGGGCGGCCCACGACGCCGATCTTGCGCTTTCTGTGCCGGCTTAATTCGCGAAGGTGAACATTTCGGCGTCGGTAAATGCAAGATCGGCGCGCGGATGCGACGGCGCTGCGGGGAAATCCGTTGCGGGGGACGATTGCCGGCGCGCAGGATGCCGATGTGATCGAGACGTACGCGATGCGGGTTCTGGTCCCTGCGACGACTGCCGGTCGTCGACAGCGGCCGGTACCGGGGCGGGCATCGATCCTGCGTCGACGGCCATGAGCGGGGCGTTCCTCGCCGGTCTGGTGGCCGGCTACGGCGTCGCGATCCCGGTCGGGGCGATCGCGATCCTCATCCTGGGGCTCAGTGCCCGTACCTCGTTCCGGGTCGGCGCGGCGGCAGCCCTCGCGGTGGCGACGGCCGACGGGCTTTACGCGGCGGTGGCCGCGCTGGGCGGCGCCGGTCTGGCCGGGGTCATCGCGCCGGCCGCCGGTCCGCTGCGGGTGGTCGCCGCCGTGGTCCTGTTGGGGCTGGCCGGGCACGGGCTCTGGCGGACCTGGGCTGCCCACCGTTCCCGTCGGACGCCGGCGGCGCGGGGCGGTCGGGGCATGGATACTCCGGGCCGTGCCTACGCGGCGCTGCTCGGATTGACCCTGCTGAACCCGACGACGGTGCTCTACTTCGTCGCGCTGGTCCTCGGTCGTCCGGACACGGCCGACGCGGGACCGTTGCCGGCGGCCCTGTTCGTGGCCGGAGTTTTCCTGGCGTCGGCGAGCTGGCAGCTGCTCATCGCCGGTGGCGGCACGGTGGTCGGCCGCGCGCAGACCGGCCCGCGCGGCCGGCTGGTCACGGGCGTGCTCTCCAGCGTCCTCATCGCCGCGCTGGCGGTGGCCGCGCTGCTGTCGGGCTGACGGTTCGGGCGCGCCGACGGTGGCCGCGCTGCTGTCGGGCTGACGGTTCGGGCGCGCCGACGGTGGCCGCGCTGCTGCCGGGCTGACGGTCCGGGCGCGCCGGCGGTTGCCGCGCTGCTGTCGGGCTGACGGTCCGGGTGCGCCGACGGTGGCGTACGGTCTGGCGGTGACCAGTCGACCCGCCGCCGGGGGAGGCCGGTGGGTCGAGGTCGACCCGGCCCGCGTCGGCCGCTGGGTCGAGGGCTTCGCCGACCGGCACGGCCCGCCCACCACCACCGCACGGGAGTACGGGCTGCTGCTGACCGCCCCCGACGGCGCCACCGCCGAGTTGCACAGGCCACCCGGGTCGCCCGCCAGCGACGACGTGGCCGCCTTTGTGGCCGCCGCCGGCACGCCGTACCGGATCGGTCTCTTGTTGGCCCGCAAGGGTGCGGTGGCGATCGGCAAGGCGCGGGGCGCCGAGCTGGTGGTCTCCAAGGTGGACACCCGGTATGTGCAGGGGCGCACCGCGGCCGGTGGGTGGTCGCAGCACCGGTTCGCCCGGCGGCGTGACAACCAGGCCAAGGCGGCGCTGGGCGACGCGGCGGACCTGGCCGTACGGCTGCTGCTGCCGGAGGCGGCGAAGCTGGCGGCCCTCGTCTGCGGCGGTGACCGGCGGGCCGTGGACACGGTGCTCGCGGACCGGCGGCTGGCCCCGCTCGTGCCGCTGCGGGCCGAACGGCTGCTCGACGTGCCGGAGCCTCGACACGCGGTCCTGCTCGCGGCGGTGAGCGCGGCCCGGGCGGTACGGATCCGGTTGCGCGACCCCGCCCCGGCCCCGGACTGACCGCGGCGGCGCTGCTCCCGGCTGGCCGCCCGGTCGAGCCGGAGCAGAGACGACCGCCACCCGAACGGGGGTTCGGGGCGTGGCGCGGCGCGCATGGTCGGAGGATGGGCGCGTGGAGTTCCTGGTGGACATGGTGACGACGGTGCCCGACGGCACGTCGGAGGACGGCGTTGCCGAGATGCGTACGCGTGAGGCGGCGCGTTCGGCCGAGTTGGCGGCGCGGGGCAGTCTGCTGCGCCTGTGGCGGCCGCCGCTGGCGCCGGGGGAGTGGCGTACGTGGGGGCTCTTCGAGGCTGCCGACGCGGACGAGTTGGAGGCGGTCCTCGCGTCGATGCCGCTGCGCGCCTGGCGGCGGGAGACCGTCACGCCGTTGACGCCGCACCCCAACGACCCCGGTCAGCCGGGGCGGTGACCGTGGCCGGCGGTGAGGTGGAGATCCTGCGCGCGGTCCTGGACCGGTGGAGGTCGGCGGTCGACGCCCACGAGCCGGAGCGCGTCGCGTCGGTCTTCACGGATGACGCGATCTTTCAGGGCCTGCGCCCGTACGCCGTCGGCCGGGACGGCGTCGCCGCGTACTACGCGGCACAGCCGCTCGGCCTGACCGCCGCGTACGAGATCCTTCAGGCCCGGCGGTTCGCCGCCGACGTGGTCCTCGGCTATCTGGAGGTCGAGTTCGGCTTCGCCGACCGGCCGGCGCTGACCGTGCACCTGGGCGTGGTGGTGCGGCGGGTCGGTGACGCCTGGCTGATCGGGCACTACCAGGTGTCGAAGCTCGACTGAGCGCCGAAACGACGATCGTGGCAGGCCCGCCGAGCGGACCTGCCACGAAGGGAGCTGTCAGAGCTGGTCGGTGCCGAAGGTGTCGCAGGTCTTCGGGTCGCCCTGGTCGTAGCCCTGGCTGAACCAGCGCTTGCGCTGCTCGGACGTGCCGTGGGTGAACTGGTCGGGGTTGACCCGTCCGCCGGAGCGCTCCTGGATGCTGTCGTCACCGATCGCCTCGGCGGTGTCGACGGCCTGGCTGATGTCGGCCTCGGTGATCGACTTGAACAGTGGCTCCTGGCCGCTCTTGTCCTTGCTCTCGGTGGCGTGCTTGGCCCAGGCGCCGGCGTAGCAGTCGGCCTGCAACTCCAACCGCACGGAGGCGGACTTGGGCCCGCTCTGGTCGCCCTGGCCGGCCTTGGCGTTGGTGCCGAGCAGGTCCTGGATGTGGTGGCCGTACTCGTGGGCGAGCACGTACGGCTGGGCGAACTCGCCCTTGGCCCCGAACCGGGTGGCCAGCTCGTCGTAGAAGCCCAGGTCGATGTACACCTTCTGGTCGGCGGGGCAGTAGAACGGGCCGACGCCCGAGTCGGCCTGCCCGCAGCCGGTGTTCACGGCCTGCTGGAAGAAGTTCGTGGTGGTGGGCTCGTAGTTGCCCTTGCCCAGCTCCGGGTACGCCTTCTTCCAGTACGCCTGGATGCTGTTGACGAAGAGCAGGTTGCGGCAGCGCGCGTCCTGGAGACGGTCGGGGTTGGCGGTGGAGCACACCTGGTCGAGGTCGTCGCCCCCGGCCTGGCCGCCCTCGTCGCCGTTGTTCATCGCGTTCAGGCCGAAGCCGCCGCCGAGCAGGGCGACGATGACGGCGACCACGATGCCGATGATGCCGCCCTTGCCGCCGCCTCCCGGGATGGGGATGCCCATGCCTCCGCCGCCTCCGCCGCCGCTGCCGCGGCCCAGGTCGTTGGCCTGGGAGGTGTCGAGCTCGGCCCGCTCGTTGAGTTCCATGCTGACCCCGATCGCCTAATACCGGTGAATGTCGTTTGTGTGTCGTTTAGTCGTTTCGGTGCCGGACGGGGTCCGGACAGGCGTTCCGGTACCCGATGATCTTGATTGGTAATCCGAGCGGATCGTACGTGAGCGCCCGGTACACTTGTCGCCGTGCCGCGCTGCGAAGGCTGAACCGCCCCGCGCCGACGGGCCCACTGCCCGCCGGCGCTTTCGCGTGCCCTGAGTCAGCCTTCCAGACCCCGAGAGCGAGTCCTACCAGATGATCACTGCCACCGGCCTGGAGCTGCGTGCCGGCTCCCGGATCCTGCTGTCCGACACCACCCTGCGCGTGCAGCCCGGTGATCGGATCGGCCTGGTCGGCCGCAACGGCGCCGGCAAGACCACCACCCTCAAGGTGCTCGCCGGCGAGGGCCAGCCGTACGGCGGCCAGATCGACCAGCGCAGCGCCATCGGCTACCTCCCGCAGGATCCCCGCACCGGAGACCTGGAGGTCACCGGCCGCGACCGGGTGCTCTCCGCCCGCGGTCTCGATGTGCTGATGGCCCAGATGAAGGAGGTCGAGGAGCGCCTCGCCGAGGACGCCAACGACAAGTTGGTCCGCCGCTACGGCGTGCTGGAGGACCAGTTCGCCGCCCTGGGTGGGTACGCCGCCGAGGCCGAGGCCGCCCGGATCTGCGCCAACCTCGGGCTGCCGGACCGGGCGCTCGCCCAGACCATCGGCACCCTCTCCGGCGGTCAGCGCCGGCGCATCGAGCTGGCCCGCATCCTGTTCCGGGACGCCGGTGAGAACGGCGGCGGCATCCTGCTGCTCGACGAGCCGACCAACCACCTCGACGCCGACTCGATCACCTGGCTGCGCGGCTTTCTCGCCAACCACAAGGGCGGGCTCATCGTGATCTCCCACGATGGCGCGCTGCTGGAGTCGGTGGTCAACAAGGTCTGGTTCCTCGACGCCACCCGCTCGGTGATCGACGTCTACAACCTGGGCTGGAAGGCGTACCTGGAGGCCCGCGAGACCGACGAGCGACGCCGCCGCCGCGAGCGGGCCAACGCCGAGAAGAAGGCCGGCGCGCTGATGGCGCAGGCCGACAAGATGCGGGCCAAGGCCACCAAGACGGTCGCCGCGCAGAACATGGCCCGCCGCGCCGAGAAGCTGATCTCCGGCCTGGAGGACGTACGCGTCGCCGACCGGGTGGCGAAGGTCCGCTTCCCCAGCCCCGCACCGTGCGGCAAGACGCCGCTGACGGCGACCGGCCTGTCCAAGTCGTACGGCTCGTTGGAGATCTTCACCGACGTCAACGTGGCGGTGGACCGGGGTTCCCGGGTGGCCATCCTCGGGCTCAACGGCGCGGGGAAGACGACGCTGCTGCGGATGCTCGGCGGGCTGCTCAGCCCGGACACCGGCGAGGTGCACGCGGGGCACGGCCTGCGGTTGGGCTACTACGCGCAGGAGCACGAGACGCTGGACGTGGAGCGGACGGTGCTGGAGAACATGCGCGCCGCCGCGATCGAGCAGTCCGACACGGACCTGCGCAAGATCCTCGGTGCGTTCCTGTTCTCCGGCGACGACGTGAACAAGCCGGCCGGGGTGCTCTCCGGTGGCGAGAAGACTCGGCTGGCCCTCTCCACGCTGGTCTGCTCGGGCGCCAACGTGCTGCTGCTCGACGAGCCGACCAACAACCTCGACCCGGTCAGCCGCGAGCAGGTGCTCGACGCGATCGCCAACTACCCGGGCGCGATCGTGCTGGTCACGCACGACCCGGGCGCGGTGCTCGCGCTCAAGCCGGACCGCGCGATCCTGCTGCCCGACGGCGACGAGGACGCCTGGAGCGACGACCTCCTCGAACTGGTCGAGCTGGCCTGACCGCTGCGCCGGGCGGTCGGGAGGCCGGGCCGCTGGGTCTCAGCCCAGCAGGTCGACCAGTCGGCTCAGCACGCCGGAGCTGACCAGGATCACCACGCCGATGCCGACGAAGATCGCCGGTACCAGCCAGTGCCCGGCACGCTCCACCAGGGCGACCACCCGCCGGTGGCCGCCCAGCCAGGCCGCGGCGGCGCACCACAGACCGATCAGCACCACGAAGATCAGCAGGAACACCGCGCTGTCGCCGGGGCCGAGGGCCCGGAACACGGGTACGTAGACGGCCACGTTGTCGGCTCCGTTGGCGATCGTCACCCCGGCCACGCCGAGCGTGCCGGTGACCACGGTGGCGGCCTCGTCGTCGTCCCGGTGCCACAGCGCGCGGACGCCCAGCGCGATCGGCAGCAGGCCGAGCAGCCCGGTCCACGGGTCCGGCACGACCAGCAACCCGGCGGCGACCACCGCGCTGGCCAGCGCGAGCGCACCGATGCCGAGGTACTGGCCGGCGACGATCTGGGCGGTGCGCGGGCGGCCGGTGGTACGGGCCGCGACGAAGAACAGCGTGAGGATGACGATGTCGTCGATGTCGGTGGCGGCGAATACGACGGCCGCGCCGGCCGCGGTGCCGAACAGGTCGATCACGTCCGGGAGCGTACGGGTGGAGGTGTCACCCGCGCCGGAGTGGCCCACTCGGGACGTTTCGCGAGGATCACTCTATCGGGAACCTGACATTGCATAGCGTGTCGGTTGGCGAAGAGTTGATATCTGGCGCATGATCGTTCGAGGCGGTCTAATAGGTGGGACCGCATCCGAACCGCACAGTCTGGGACGTGAGGACACAGTATGGCAGCCACTGGCACAGCCACCAGCACTGAGAAGGGTCGCCGGATCGTCGGAGCCGAGCGTCAGACGCTCGCCAAGGACCTGGTAAAGCGGTACACCTCGGGGGAGAGCATCCGCGCGCTGGCGGCCTCGACCGGCCGTTCCTACGGGTTCATCCACCGAGTGCTCACCGAGTCCGGGGTTCAGCTGCGTCAGCGCGGCGGTGCCCGGCGCCGCAAGAAGGCGTGACCCGCCCCTTAGCGTCGTTGACCAACGCCGCTCCCCGGGCAGTCCGGTGACCACCGAGGCGACCGGGGTTCGGCTGACCTGCGACGGGCCGGTCGCCACGGTGACGTTGTGCCGGCCCGACGTGCTCAATGCCCAGACGCCGGCCATGTGGCGCGCGATGAGCGAATTCTCGCGCGACCTGCCCGGTGACGTACGGGTGGTGGTCGTCCGGGGCGAGGGGCGTGCGTTCTCCGCCGGCCTCGACCTCGCGGTTGCCGGTGCGTCCGGCCCGGGGTCGTTCGCCGAGCTGGCCACGCTGCCCGAGGACGAGTGCGCCGACCGGATCGCCGAGTTCCAGGGCGGCTTCAGCTGGCTGCACCGGCCGGACGTCATCTCCGTGGCGGCGGTGCAGGGGCATGCGATCGGTGCCGGCTTCCAGCTTGCCCTCGCCTGCGACCTGCGGGTCCTCGCCGCCGACGCGAGGTTCTCGATGGCCGAGGTGACGCTCGGGTTGGTGCCCGACCTGGCCGGCACGAAGCGTCTCGTGGAGCTCGTGGGCTACTCCCGGGCGCTGGAGATCTGCGCCACGGGCCGCCGGCTGGACGCCGCCGAGGCCGACCGGATCGGGCTGGCTACTCTCGTCGTACCCCCGGGGGAGCTGGACGACGCGGTCCGTGACCTCACGGCGGGTCTGTTGGCCGGCCCGCGCGACGCGGTGGTGGAGATCAAGGCGCTGATCGCCGGCGCGGCCGGGCGGTCGCACGCCGACCAGCAGCGGGCCGAGCGTGAGGCGCAGACCCGCCGCCTGCGCGATCTCGCCGGCCGGGGCGAATAGTAAGGACCGCGCGGGAAGATCCGGGTTACGACCGAGGTTGTCACACCTGTCGGGAGAATTGACCCGACGGCGCGGTCCGCCCGACGACCCGGAGGTGAGTGGTGTCCAATCCGATGTCCGGCGGTGGCATGGCCGGGTGGAGCATGCTCCGGTCGATGCGCAACCGCGACGAGGTCTCCACCCACCGGCTCAAGAGCGGGGTGGCCCGCCGCATCGTCGCCTTCGCCCAGCCCTACCGGCGCGACATCGTCGTCTTCCTGGCCACCGTGGTGCTCGCCGCCATCATCGGCGTCGCCACGCCGGTGCTCGCCGGTGACGTCATCAACGCGATCAACCGGGGCGGCACCGAGGCCGGTCGGCTCGTCATCCGGTTGGCCCTGTTCATCGCCGGCCTGGCCGTCGCCGACGCGTTGCTGTCTCTGGCCCAGCGGTGGTATTCCGCCCGCATCGGCGAGGGCATCATCCTCAACCTGCGCACCCGCGTCTACGACCACGTGCAGCGGATGCCGTTGCAGTTCTTCACCCGCACCCAGACCGGCGCCCTCGTCAGCCGGCTCAACAACGACGTGCTCGGCGCGCAGCGCGCGTTCACCTCCACCCTGTCCGGCGTGGTCAGCAACGTCATCCAACTGGTGCTGACGGCCGCCGTGATGTTCACCCTGTCCTGGCAGATCACCGTGCTCTCCCTGGTGCTGCTGCCGATCTTCATCATCCCGGCGCGGCGCGTGGGCCGGCGGCTGGCCGACATCACGCGCGAGGCGTACAACCTCGACGCCAAGATGAACGCGACGATGACCGAGCGGTTCGGGGTGGCCGGCGCGCTACTCGTGAAGCTCTTCGGCCAACCCGACCTCGAGGCCCGCCGGTTCGCCGGCCGCGCCGAGCGGGTCCGCGACATCGGGATCCAGTCCGCCATGTACTCGCGGACGTTCTTCGTGGCGATGCTGCTGGTCGCCTCGCTGGCGCAGGCGCTCACCTACGGTCTCGGCGGCTGGCTCGCCGTCACCGGCGGCGTCAGCGCGGGCACCGTCGTGACCCTCGCGCTGCTGCTCACCCGCCTGTACGGGCCGCTCACCGCGCTCTCCAACGTCCGCGTGGACGTGATGAGCGCGCTGGTCTCCTTCGACCGGGTCTTCGAGGTGCTCGACCTCAAGCCCGGCATCGTGGAGAAGCCCGACGCCGTCCCGGTGCCGCGCGGCGCCGGCCGGGTCGACTTCCGCGACGTGCGCTTCCGCTATCCCAGCGCGGCCGAGATCTCCCTCGCCTCGCTGGAGGAGGTCACCACCCTCGACCGGACGATCAACGAGCCGGTGCTCAAGGGCGTCTCGTTCAGCGTCGAGCCGGGCCAGATGGTCGCCCTGGTCGGCCCGTCCGGCGCCGGCAAGTCGACGCTGTCCATGCTCATCTCCCGGATCTACGACGTCACCGACGGCCAGGTCCTGGTCGGCGGGGTGGACGTGCGCGACGCGACGCTCGCCTCCCTGCGCGACGAGATCGGCGTGGTCACCCAGGACTCGCACCTGTTCCACGAGACCATCGCCGAGAACCTGCGCTACGCCAAGCCCGACGCCACCGACGACGAGATCTGGGCCGCGCTCGCCGGCGCACAGGTGGCCGACCTGGTCCGGTCACTGCCCGACGGGCTGGACACGACGGTGGGGGAGCGCGGCTACCGTTTCTCCGGCGGCGAGAAGCAGCGCATCGCCATCGCCCGACTTCTGCTCAAGGCCCCGTCGATCGTCATCCTCGACGAGGCGACCGCACACCTCGACTCGGAGAGCGAGGCCGCGGTGCAGCGTGCCCTGTCGGTGGCGCTGGCCGGACGTACCGCCCTGGTGATCGCCCACCGGCTCTCCACCGTCCGTGACGCCGACCAGATCCTCGTGCTCGACGGCGGTCGGATCGTCGAGCGGGGTCGGCACGACGAGCTGGTCGCCGTCGGCGGGCTCTACGCCGAGCTGTACCGCACCCAGTTCGCGGTCGCCGACTCGCCCCGCCCCTTCGTGGACGCGACCGGCCCCGAGCCGGTGGTCATGCCCCTGGGCACGTACGTCGCCGACGAGGCGATGCCGCCCGCCGCCGCCAACTGACCCCTTCGTTCACACCGAAGAGGTCGCTGGTTCGATACCAGCATCGCCCACTCTCAGTTGTTGCAGGCCCAAAGCCCGTTACCGAAGCCATTGGTAACGGGCTTTGCGGCGGGGGCGTCGTCGATGTGGACTATCGCTAACCCCAATCCTCCGGGGCCTCGACGAGTTTGCATCGGAGCGCGTCGCGGATGAGGGACGCATCCTCGCCGAACGGACTGCTGAGATCCCAGTATTCGTGGCTGAGCGCGTCGTCTGGTTCGAGGCGGCCGATCAGGTCGGCGATGTCGTGGAGTTCGAAATAGGTTGCGGCTGCGATAAACGCGGCGATCTGCTCCGCGGTGCAGTTGTCCAGCGGCCAAGCGGCGCCGTTGGCCATCGCGCCGTTGTGGAACCACATCAGGTAGGACAGATGGACCAGGCCAACCGGGCCCTCCGGCAACGTCCACGGTTCCATGTCCAGGGCACGGTTGACGATCGTCTCGACGCGGTCGCGGTCGAGGTATTCGCCTGTGCCCCAGCGCCGGTTCAGGGAGTGCACCCAGGGGTAGTCCGCGGCGGGCGCGCGCAGGATCTCCAGGCCACGGGCGCGGGGCAGGACGTTCGTTCCGGACTCGACCAAGTGAAGATGCCGGCCGCCGGCGCGCCGTTCGGCCTGGCAGTGGTCGGGGTGGCTGACCCACACCATTACGCCGTTGTGCTCGAAGACTGGCTTCGTTTCGGGGTCGACCGCGAAGTAGGTGAGCGTGAGATCGGCAGGATCGATGACGCGCTGCCGCTCGCGAGCCTTGTACAACCGCAGTCTGATCACACCTCTAGTCTGCAGGTCCTCTTCGGAGAGGCGATCCTGGGAGGCGCTGCGGTCGGGTCAGCAGCCCGCAGGGTGACAGCCCGTCGATCGAATGCACTCTCATGCCGCTGCCGGCGTGTCTGTGGTCGTCTAGCAGGTCGAGTGGAACAGCTCTGCGACGGCGCTGCCACCGGTGGCGAGGTTGTTGTAAATCTGAACTGCCTCGGTGGTCTCGGCCACGTGGACAGTCACCCCGCACTCCTCCAGCAGCCTGAGGGTGCGCGGGTCGACCTGCAGCTGCAGTTGCATGCTACGCGACAGAACGACGGTCTTGGCACCATGAGACAGAAGTTCTTGGACATCGTCGGGCTGGACGCCAGGGCTGTGGCGGGTGCTGGTTTCGGACCAGTCCCACGGGCGACCACCGCCGGGGTAGAGCTTGAAGTCCTTGCCAACGCCAAGGTCCTGGACGTCCATCCGACCCCACGAGATCGACAGGACGAGCGGCGAACGAGTTGCTTCGCTGGACACGGCGTCTCCTCGTTGAAGGGCCGCGGCGGCTGCGGCACGGACGGAGCTTAACGCCGCCAACCGCCTAACAACCCCGCCAGCGCTCGGCCGATCATCAGACTGCACGACCTTATGGAACTGGCAAAAAGACACGGGTCCGCTTACACCACCTGTAAAGGGCCTCCACTGTGGAATGGCGGGATATGGAATTAGCTTGATCTTCGCCACGCTCCTTGACTGCCGAATTTCAGCCTTGGCAAGCAATTTGCCGGACGGATGGGCTGATCGAGAATGCAATGGGGCGAGCAGGTTCGTCAGCACAGCCGGGTGCCGAGCGTTGATCGACTCGGATTTCAGGAAATGGTGTTGTCCCGGTCGCGTCGACGGCGCGACTTCCATGAAGCCGAGTCGATCAGGGCGACCCGGTCAACCCGCGCGGCGGTCGGGTAGGCCGGTGGCCGTCCGTAGTTCGGCGAACGCCGCGCCCAGCGTGACCGGGGTGAAGTGCGCGTTCAGGCCGCTTGGGTTCGGTAGCACCCAGAGCCGGGAGCCGGCCAGCGACTCGGGCTGCGGGCCGAACGTGGCCTTCGGCCGTTGGAAACCTATCCGGTACGCGGTCACCCCCACCACGGCCACCCACTGTGGTCGGTAGCGGGCCACCTTGTCGGTCAGGATCGCCGCGCCGTCCAGCAGTTCCTGAGGGCTCAGCTCGTCGGCACGGGCGCTGGCCCGGGCGGCCATGTTGGTGATGCCGAGCCCGAGGGCCGGCAGATCGTCCTGCTCGCTCGGGTGCAGCAGGCGGGGAGTGAACCCGCCCAGGTGCAGCGCCGGCCAGAACCGGTTACCGGGCCGGGCGAAGTGCCAGCCGGTGGCCGCCGACCAGAGGCCGGGGTTGATGCCGACGAAGAGCACCGCCAGCTCCGGCGCGAGCACGTCGGGAATCGTCCGGTCCGCGGCCGCCGCCAGCTCCGCCCGGGTGGGCCGGGGATGCGTGACACCCGGGCCGGAACGGCCGAGCGCCGACGGCACATCGCCACCGCGGCCGCCCGTTGTCACAGGCCCCGCAGCGCGCCGCCGTCGACCGGCACGGTGAGGCCGGTCAGGTAACTCGCGGCGGGGGAGAGCACGAAGGCGGCCACCCGACCGAACTCGGCCGGGTCGCCGAGGCGTCGCAACGGGATGAGGGCCTCCGCCTCCGCGCGGGCGCGCTCCGGGTCGCCGGTCGCGGCGAACAACTCCCGGTTGCGGTCGGTCATGATCCGGCCGGGCAGCAGGCCGACGACGCGTACGCCGCGCGGGCCGTAGTCGTCGGCGATGTCCTTCGCGACGCCGACGAGGCCGGGCCGCAGGCCGTTGGAGATGCCGAGGCCGGGCACCGGGCCACGGGCCGACGTGGACAGCACCAGCCCGATCGCGCCCCCGTCGGGCAGCGCCCCGGCGACGGTGCGCGCGGTGCGGACGGTGCCCAGGAAGACGGTCTCGAAGGAGTTCCGCCACTGCTCGTCGGTGATCGACGCGGCCTTGCCGGCGGGCGGGCCGCCGACCGAGATCAGCGCGCCGTCGAGCCGGCCGAAGTGGGTGCGGGCCGCCGCGACGAGCCGCTCCGGGGTCTGCGGGTCGGTCAGGTCCGCGGCGACGCCGACCGCCTTGCCCGGACCGCCCAGCTGCTCGGCGGCGGCGGCCACCGCGTCCGCGTCCCGAGCCGAGAGCACCACCCGGGCACCGTCGGCGACCAGGCACTGCGCCGTCGCGTAACCCAGGCCGCGGGAGGCGCCGGTCAGCACGTACACGCGGTCGGTCAGTCCGAGATCCATAACGCCGATCCTGCCCCATCCGGCGCGGCCCCGCCAACGTTGGCGGCGGGGCGCAGCAGCCGTACCCGACCGGCGACCTGCACCGCGACGGCGCCGCCGGCGCGGGTCACGGCGGGCAGTCGGCGCGGACGTGGCGCGCTGCGCCCGTCGTAGCGCAGGGTCGCCTCCCGGACCGCCAGCTCCTCCGCGCCCGACGGCGGCAGCACGGCCCGCCCGCGCAGGGTCCGGGCCAGATCCCAGCCGTCCCGCAGCGAGCCCGCCGTGGGGCGGCCGGCGGCCCAGTCGGCGAAGGTCGCGGGCCACGCGACGCCGAGGCCGGCGGCGAGCCCCGGCCAGTGCCGGGCCACCTCGCCGGCGCGCTTGTTGAGCAGCGCCGCCCGAGCGGCGGCCAGTGGCCGCACCGCGAATCCGGCCGGCGACGGACCTCCGGCGACCAGCGCCGCGACCAGTTCCGCCTGCCGAGCGGCCAGGTCGGGGCGGGGCTGGGCCGGCTCGTGCGCGCCCTCGGAGTCGCCCGTGGCAGCGCCGGTCATGTCACGGCCGGGAAGCCGGACGCCGCGGCCAGGGCGTCCAGTTCGGCGCGCAGTTCGGCGGCCGGTGGGTACCCGCCGTCGCGCTCCAGCAGCAGCGCCGGCGGCCGTCGCCGGGCACAGAGCGCGCCGACCAGTTCCAGCACCTCCGGCGGCATGGGATGGGTGTGGGTGTCGTGATAGAAGCCGCCGTGTTCGGCCCCGCCGGCCACGTGCACGTAGCCGACCCGGTCCAGTGGCAGCCGGTCGAGCAGCGCGAGCGGGTCGGTGCCCCGGTTGCGGGCGTTGGCGTGCACGTTGGCGACGTCCAGCAGCAGCAGCGCGCCGGTCCGGTCCAGGATCTCGGTGAGGAAGTCCGCCTCGTCCAGCTCGTCGTCGGGCCAGTCGAAGAGGGCGGCGATCGGTTCCAGCGCGATCGGCACCGGCAGCTCGGCCTGCGCGCGGGCCACGTTCGCGCAGACCGCGTCGACCGCCTCCCGGCTGCGGGGGAGCGGCAGCAGGTGCCCGGCCTCCAGCCCGCCGGCCCGCACGAACGCGATGTGCTCGCTGACCAGCGGGGCGTCCACCCGCTGCGCGACGGCGGCCAGGTGGGCGACGCGGGCCGGGTCGACCGGTTCGGCGCCGCCGAGGGAGAGCCGCACCCCATGGGGTACGACTGTCACACCGCTCTCGCGCAGCCGCGTCAGCCCGACCGGGAGTGGCCCGGTCGACGACACCGACTCGGCCACCACCTCGACGAAGCGCAACCCGGGCAGCTCGGCCACGAAACCGGCGATCTCGGGACGCCAGCCGATGCCGACGCCGTACGGGCCGGTCATCCGCCGCACCCGCCGCCGCCGCACCCGCCGCCTCCACCTCAGGAGCTGCCACCGCCGCAGGAGCTGCCGGTCGTACCCGACGACCCGGTGCCGGCGCCCGACGACCAGCCGCTGCTGGCGATCGCCTGGCGCTGGATCTCGGCCTGCGCGGCGAAGCCCGGGTCGATGGCCCACAGCGACGCCGTGCCGTACAGGGCCACACCCATCGCCGCGCCGGCCGCGCCGTAGGTGGCGTACGCGGGGGACGAGTCGGGAGCGAGATGGTGGTGTCGGGTCCGCAGGTCGCGCAGCGCGTTGCGGCCGGCCCGCGTGGCCTGGGGAACCCGCCAGAGCAGCAGCACCGCCACCGCCACGCCGACGAGGGTGAGCAGCAGGAAACCCACCGGCCGCCCGTTGGCCAGGCCGGCGAACAGCCGTACGACGCCGAACACCAGCAGGGCGGCGAGGAGGATCCGCCACTGTCGTGCGGAGGCCTGCTGCGCCTGGCTCACGCGCAGTCCACGCCCTTCGAGGCTGGCGCCGAGCTGGTCGAGCACGGCGGCCACCCGCTGGTCCTGCCCGAGGTCCCGGGCCCGGACGCCCTGGTGGGCGGCCCCGTGGATCGCCTGCTCCAGCTGGGTGAGCCTGCTCGGGGTCGGACCGGTGGTCAGCAGGCGGCGATCCGGACCGACGTCGATCGCGCCCCTGCGCCGCAGACCGCCGAGGGCGGCGTGCACCGCGAGGGCCGGTCCGCCGTTGAGGTAGGCGACCTCCGGCGGACCGAGCGACTTGGCGACGACGGGTTCCGCGCCGGTGCCGAGACGTACCCGGTGCAGGACCGCGATGGTGACCAGTACGACGGCCGCCACCAGGTAGAGCCGGAGGAAGGTCGGACCGGGGACACCCCAGGTGTCTCCCGAGGCGGCGTGGACGATCATCGGATGCTCCTGTCGCCGGAAGGGTCGGCGGCCCCATTGTGGAGCACCGTCGCCATGCGGACGGCCCGGGGCACCCGCGCCGTCGGCGGCGGCGGAAACACCGCTCAGCGGCGGCGGACGGCCTCCTCGACCAGGTCCAGCACCGGGCCCAGGTCACCGGCCGGCCGGCCCATGGCCAGGTGCAGCACCAGGCCGTCGTAGGCCAGCTCCAGGAACTGGGCCAGCACGTCGATCGGTACGTCCTCGCGCAGCACCCCGGCGTCGCGCTGGCGGGCCAGCCGGTCCCGGGTCGCCTCGGCGATCGCGGCGGACCGCTCCGCCCAGCGCCTGGCGAACGCCGGATCGGTGCGCAGCCGGCGGGACACCTCCAGTTGACTGCCCAGCCAGCCGGTGGTGTCCGGTGAGACGGCGCGGGCCAGCAGGTCGCGCATCACCTGCACCAGACCGTTACGGGCGACCGTTTCGACCATGGCGGCGGCATCGTCCTCCGCGACGGCGAGGAAGAGGGAGTCCTTGTCGCGGAAGTGGTGGAAGATGGCGCCCCGGGACAGGCCGGTGGCCTCCTCGAGGCGGCGGACGGTGGCCCCCTCGTAGCCGAGTCGGGCGAAACACGCCCGGGCCGCGGCAAGGATCTCCTGCCGGCGCGCGTCGAGCTGGTCCTGACTTACTCTGGGCACACCTCGATCGTCGCAGGTCACCTCGGGCGGTGCAAACCGTACGTACGGCTTGGTAACGCGACGTTTACGATCCGCCGGTGACCCGCTCGTACCCCGCGCCGTCCGGCCCGCTGACCGTCGCCACCATCCAGGCCACCCCGGCTCCCGGTGACGTCGCCGGCAACGCGGCGGCCGCCGCCGAGCTGGTCCGGCTCGCCGCCGGGCAGGGCGCCCGGGTGGTCGTCCTCCCCGAGCTGTACCTGTGCGCGTACCACCCGCCGACCCTCGCCGCCGATCCGGTCGGCACCCACGTGGCGGCCGACCCGGCCGGGCTGGTCGCCGACGGTCGGCTCGACCCGCTGCGCGCCGCGGCACGGACCGCCGGGGTCACCGTGGTGGTCGGCGCCGCGGTCCGGCACCCGGACGACCGGCGGACCATCGCCGCCCTCGTGGTCGACCGCGCTGGCGCCGTCCGGGTCGGGTACGACAAGCAGCAGCTCTGGGGCGACGAGCGCGACCTGTTCAGCCCTGGCGGGCGGGGCGCCACGCTGCTCGTCGACGACTGGCGGCTCGGGCTGGGCATCTGCTACGACGGCTGCTTCCCGGAGCACGGTCGGGCCGCCGCGCTCGACGGCGCGCACGCCTACCTGTGTCCCAGCGGCTACCTGGCCGGCTCGGAGCACCGCCGGGACCTGTACTACGCGGCGCGGGCACTGGACAACACGATGTTCGTGGTCTTCGCCAACGCCGTCGGCGGCAGTGACCCGTGGCGGTTCAACGGCGGCGCGGCGATCTACGACCCGCAGGGACGTGCGCTCGCCCGGGGTGCCGACGAGGGCACGGAGACGCTCGTGGCGGCCCTCGATCCGGCCGTGCTCACGGACACCCGGGCAGCCCATTCGATGCTCGCCGATCTGCTGCCGGGCCAGGGCGGCGCGCGGATGTCGCTGACCGGTTAAGCCCGTCGTGAAGTCGAAACACGCGGGTCTGTTGGCGGACACGTCGGTCCCGTAGGGTGCCCGAGTGCCACTGCTCCTGCTGGACCTGGACAACACCCTGCTGGACCGGGCCGGGCCCTTCCGCCGCTGGGGTGAGCGCTTCCTGGACCGCATCGGCGCGCCCCCCACCGACATCGACTGGCTGGTCTCGCTCGACGCGGACGGGTTGACCGACCGCTGGGACCTGGCCGACGCGATCCGGGACCGCTACGAGCTGCGTATCCCCTCGATCGACCTGGTGGAGGAGCTGCACGACGGGGTGGTGGCGCAGACTCGGCTCGATCCGCTGACCGCCTGCGCGCTGCGCATCGCCGACGACGCGGGATGGGTGCCCGTGGTGGTGTGCAACGGCGCGGTACGCCTGGAGGACGCCAAGATCCGTCGTACCGGCCTCGACCGCTACGTCGCCGACTGGGTGATCTCCGAGGAGGCCGGGGTCAGCAAGCCCAACCCGCGGATCTTCGCGCTCGCCGCGCAGCGGGTCCGGATGCCGCTGCGCGGCGCCTGGGTGGTCGGCGACAGCCCGGAGGCGGACATCGGCGGCGCCGCCGCGGTGGGGCTGCCCAGCGTCTGGCTGCACCGGGGGCGGACCTGGTCGGACGTCCGGTTCGCGCCGAGCCGCACGGTGGACGGGCTGATCGCCGCCGTCGCCACGGTCCTCGCGAGCTGACGCTTCCGCCGCTGTCGAGCTGACGCTTCCGCCCCTGGCCGACGGGGAACGCCCACCGTAATTCGGTTGACCCGCCGTCCGAGCTGCGGCGAGGATGGCGGCGCATCGTGCACCGGGCGTACCGCCCGTTCGAGGAGAGGAGGTCGGCCGTGGCCGTCTTCGCAGGTCGCTTTCCGCTGCCTATCTCAGCCTCGATCAAGGGAACCTCACCACAGTGCGCGATCATGACCTTCCGGCGCTGGAGCGCCGGACCCGCGGCAAGCGCCGCTTCGACGACGACGACCCACAGTTCCTGAAGCGGGCCCGGCCCACCGAGCCGCCCGCCGATCCCGACACCGAGCCCGATCCCGACACCGGCGAACGCTGGTCGTCCTGGGACGACGCGGTGCACGGGCCACAGCCGTACCCGGACTGGTTGGTCACCGAACTGGCCGCCAAGGACACCGAGCTGGGTGTGCTGAAGACCGGCAAGGAGGCGGACGTCCACCTGGTCCGCCGGGCGGTGCCGGACACGGACCGGTCCTGCCTGCTGGCGGTGAAGCGGTACCGGGACCCCGAGCATCGGCTGTTCCACCGCGACGCCGGCTATCTGGAGGGCCGCCGCGTGCGGCGTTCCCGGGAGATGCGGGCGATGGTCGGCCGGACGGCCTTCGGCCGCCAGATGATCGCCGGGCAGTGGGCGGCGGCCGAGTTCGCCGCGCTGGCGCGGCTCTGGGAGATCGGCGCCGGCCACGACCGGATCACCGTGCCGTACCCCGTGCAGGTGCGGGGCACCGAGCTGATGTTGGAGTTCGTCGGCGACGCCGAGTCCGGCCTGGCGGCGCCCCGACTGGCCCAGCTACGGCCCGGCCCGGCCGAGCTGCGCGACCTGTGGGGCCAGCTGGTCGAGGCGCTGCGCGTGCTGGCCCGGGCGGGCTACGCGCACGGCGACCTGTCGCCGTACAACCTGCTCGTGCACTCCGGGCGGCTGGTCGTGATCGACCTGCCGCAGGTGGTCGACGTGGTGGCGAACCCGCAGGGGCCGGAGTTCCTGGCCCGCGACGTGCGGGTGGTCAGCGCCTGGTTCGTGGCCCGGGGGTTGAGCGCCGAACAGGCCGATCCCGGCGCGCTGACGGGGGAATTGCTGCGCGAGGCGGGCATCCGCTGACCGGAGCGGGTCGGGTGGCCGAGGTGGCCGCCCGACCCGCCCGTGTCGATCACTGCAGGTAGCGCTCGACCTCGGGCTTGGGGCGTTCGCCCTGCGAGTCGGGGTCGCCGTGGCTGGAGCGGGCGGCCCGGCGGCGGCGCAGCATGTCCCAGCACTGGTCGAGGGATTCCTCCAGGGCGCGCAGCCGCTCGCTGGGCTCGCCCTCGGTGCCGGACTCGTGGGCCTGGGCCTCCGCGCGCAGCCGGTGCTCCTCGTCGACCAGCTCGGAGATCCGGTTCAGGATGGTCTTGTCGTCCATGCCACAGAGCCTGGCACAGGGTGCCCGTCATCGCCCGGATTCGGGGGTACCGGTGCGTCCTTGCTCACTGCGCTGCCCGCCCTCTGGGATAGCCCGGGCGCGACCCGCCCCGGCGGGTCCGGTGGACGACCGACCACCGGCCCGTCGTCATCCGGGCCGGCCGACGGTGGCGGCGGATCGATGTACGGGTGCGACCTGCGCCGGTGCCGGAGCCTGACAATCCACTCAGGACCAAGCGGAGCCAAGACATCGATACTCGTCTAGGGCGACGATCGAATCTCACCGGTCACAGGTCTAGAGGTGTCCCGGAATAGGTGAGATGCTTCCGACGCCCAGAAGGTGAAAATTCCACAGTCCCGACCGGCCAAAGTGGACCGCCCAGGCCGCCGGGGCGACGAGGAGACAGCGCATGTCCCAGGTGTCCGATGCCGGCCCCGCTCCCGTCAGCACCGAACCCCGGATGATCCCACTCCGTCGTGCCCTGCCCGCGCTGGTCCGCGATCCGCTCGGCGCGCTCGTCGGCTTCGCGGACGCCGCCGGTGGCGAGGTCGTCCGGCTGAACCTCGGCTCGTTCCGTCCCTACCTCGTCAGCCACCCCGAGCACCTGCAACGAGTGCTGAGGGACAACGTTGCCAACTACACCCGCGACGGGGAGGGGCTGCTGTGGCGGCCGGTCCGCCGGATCGTCGGCGACGCCATCCTGGTCGCCGAGGGTGAGGTCTGGGAGTCCAGCCGCGGCGCGCTGCAACCCCTGTTCACCGCGAAGCGGGCCGAGACGCTCGTCGACCGGATGGCCGAGGCGATCAACGAGGCCGTCGACGAGTGGCTGGAGCCGGCCCGCGACGGCCGCCCGATCGACGGCGGCGCGGAACTGACCCGGATCGTGCTGCGGACCACCATGCGGGTGCTCTTCGCCGACCGCATCTCGGTGCCGGACGCGCTGCGGATCAGCGCCGCGCTGGACACGGTCACCACCGCGATGCTCCCGCGCCTGCTGGTGCCGTACGTGCCGTACGCGGTGCCGATGCCCGGCGACCGGCCCTTCCGTGAGGCGGTGCGGACCATCGACGAGGTGGTGCTGCCGATCATCCGGGAGGCCCGGGCCCGGCCCACCGACGGCGACGACATCATCTCCACCCTCTGCCGGCCGCGCGCCGACGGCAGCGAGCCCGACGAGTACGCGATCCGCGGCGACGTGGTCGCGATGTTCTCCACCGCCACCGAGACCACGATCGCGCTGCTCTCCTGGCTGTGGCCGGTGCTGGCGTCCCGGCCCGACGTGGCCGAGCTGATGACCGACGAGATCGAGCGGGTGGTGGGCTCCGAACGGGTCGGCCGCGAGCACCTGCCGCAGCTGCGCTACGGCCGCATGGTGCTCGACGAGATGCTGCGGCTCTACCCGGCCGGTTGGATGATCCCCCGTACCGCCGTCGCGGACGACGTGCTGGGCGGTGCGCGGATCAAGGCGGGCGGCACCGTGCTGGTCAGCCCGTACGTCACCCAGCGGATGTCGACCTTCTGGGACGATCCGACGCTGTTCGATCCGGAGCGCTTCGCGCCGGAGAAGCCCCGCCGGCGCTACCGCTACTCGTACTTCCCGTTCGGTGGTGGGCCGCACCAGTGCCTCGGGCAGTACCTGTTCCTACTGGAGGCGCAGCTCATCGTCAGCACCGTGCTGAGCCGCTACCGGTTCCGGTTGCGCGAGCCCGTCGGCCTGACCCCCCGACTCGGCGCCTCGCTGCAACCCAAGCAGCGGGCCGAGCTGATCGTCACCCCGGTCGAACGCCCGGTCGTCTCGTGACCGGCGCGCCGTGGCCGGTGCAGGCCGGGCCCGACGCCGTCGCCGAGCAGGGCCGGGTGTGCGCGCTCGCCGTACGAGGCGTACGCGACCTCCAGGGTGTCACCGCCGCCCACCCGGAACTCTTCGACGCCGCGCCGTTCGACGCCGCGCTGCTCAGCTCGGTGGCCACCGCGATCGCTTTCACCGCGCCGTGGCACACCGCCGCCGAACTGCGGATCACCACCCGTACCCTGCTCTGGGTCTTCGCCGCCGACTGGCAGGTCGACTACCTCGCCCGGTCGGCGGACGACGTCCGGGCGATCGTGACCGACTGCCTGGCGGTCGCCGACGGCGCCGCACCCCCGCCCGGCCGGCACCTCGCGCGGCTGTTGGCCGACCTGCGCGACGAGCTGGCCGCCGTGCCGGCGTTCCGCCGCCTGCGCCCGATCTGGCGCGAGGAGTTGGCCCGGATGCTCGCCGCCGTGTCGCGGGAGTGGGACTGGAAGAACCTGCCGACCGACCCGACCACCGGGCAGCGCCTGCCGGACCTGGACCGCTACCTGGACAACGCCGACAACCTCGCCTGCTCCTTCGTCAACGTCACCCACTGGATCGCCACCGGCGACGACAGGACCCTCGCCCAGTTGACCGACCTGCTCGACGCCGGCCGTGGCGTGCAGCGGGTACTGCGGCTGGTCAACGACCTCGCCACGCACGAGCGGGACGCCGAGTGGGGCGACCTGAACGCCCTGCTGCTGGTCGACGACCCGGCGCGGGTGCACGCCCGGCTCGCCGAGCTGACCAGCCGGTCCCGGGGCGACCTGACGGCCCTCGCCGAGCGCTGCCCCCGCCAGGCTGACTATCTGCACCGGCAGATCTCCTTCACGGGTGGCTTCTACCAGCTCTCGGACTTCTGGGGAGCACGCGATGAGTAAGGGCCTGGGGCACGTGCTGGTCCAACCCGCCACCGACGCCGCGCGCGAGCTGATCGCCGGCCTGGCGCTGCGACCGTGGGGACAGGTAGCCCCCTCGGTGTACGAGAGCGGCCGGCTGGTCTCCGACGCGCCCTGGCTGCCGGGGCACCACCAGCGGATCGGGTTCCTGCTGCGCGGGCAGCGCCCCGACGGAGCGTGGGGCCCGCCCGAGGGGTACGCCCTGGTGCCCACACTCAGCGCGGTCGACGCCCTGCTCGCGGCGCTGGCCGACGGAAAATCCGCCGGTCCGCACCTGCTCACCCCGGTGCGGCGCGGGCTGGACGCGCTCACCGGCCGCCTGCTCGCCACGCACGCGCGGGCACTGCCCGACACCCCGGCGCTGGACCTCATCGTCCCCGCCCTGGTCGCGTCGATCAACGGGCGGTTGACCCGGTTGGACCGGGCGGTCGCCGACCGGTTGCCCCGCCCGCCGCTCGCGCTGCCCGCCGGGCTCGGCCCCGACCGTCTGCGCGCGGTACGCGGCGCGGTCGCCGCCGGGGCGCCGCTGCCGGCGAAGCTGGCCCATTTCTACGAGGTGCTGGGCGCGACACCGGGCGACGCCGGGCCGACCCTCACCGCCGTCGGCGCGTCACCCGCCGCGACCGCTGCCTGGCTGAACGCCGCCGGCCCGGACGCCGGTCCCGCCGCGCACACGTTCCTGCGGACGCTGATCCGCGACGCCGACGGACCGGTGCCGTGCCCGACCCCGATCACCGTGTTCGAGCGGGCCTGGGTGCTCAGCGGGCTGCGCCGCGCCGGTGTCGCGGTCAACCCGCCGACGGCCGTGCTGCGCACCCTGGCCGCCGCCACCGCCGCCGAGGGCGTCGCCACCGGCGAGGGTCTGCCGACCGACGCCGACACCACCTCGGTCACGTTGGACGCGCTGGCCCGGCTCGGTCGCCCCGCCGACCCGGCGGGCCTGTGGGCGTACGAGACGGCGGACGGTTTCTGCACCTGGCCGGGGAGTGAGGACGGCTTCTCGGTCACCACCAACGCGCACGTGCTGGACGCGTTCGGCCAGTACGTGACCGGGCACCCCGGCGCGGACGCGCGGTACCACCGGACGGTCGACCGGCTCAGCGCCGTGCTGCCGGCACACCAGATCGCCGACGGCCGCTGGCAGGACCGGTGGCACGCCTCGCCGTACTACGCGACGGCCTGCTGCGTGCTGGCCCTGGCGGAGTTCGGTCGCGGCGGCGTGGCGGCCGAGGCGCTCGACCGGGCGGCCCGTTGGGTGCTGGACGGCCAGCGGGCCGACGGGTCGTGGGGGAGGTGGGACGGCACGGCCGAGGAGACCGCGTACGCCCTGCAGGTGCTGGTGGCCGTGCCGACCGGAGCGCCCCGGGTCGACGACGCGGTGGCGCGCGGCCACGCCTATCTCCACCAACGGTCCGACCGGTCGGACCCTCCACTGTGGTACGGAAAAGAGCTGTACTGTCCTACCGCGATCGTTCGCGCGGCTGTCCTGGCTGCCTGTCGCCTCGCCTCGGTCCATCTGGGCGGGGTCGACCGTTCGGTGGTGGATTGTGGTTACCAGGCAACAAAAACAGCGACTTGAGGGGTTGTGTGGACACTGCTAGCGTACGCAGAGCCTCAGCCCCGTACGCCCCGCCGTGGCGGGACGTTGTCCTCCATGATCACCCGTTGATGAGCTGAGTCAACGCCCTGCCTGGGACGGTTCAATGCGTTCTCGCGGTACGAGTATCCGCACCAAGGTTGTCGCCCTGCTGCTCTCCCTGGTCGCGCTCTGGATGTTCGCGGCGTGGGTCACCCTGCGGGACGGTTTCAACCTGCTCGGTGTCCAGCTGCTCAACAGCAAGGTCTACGCGCCCAGCGAACCCCTGCTGCAGGAGCTTCAGCTCGAGCGGCGGCTGACCCAGGCGTACCTCAGCAACCCCGACGCCGCGCAGCGCGCGGCCCTGGAGACCGAGCAGCGCAAGGCCACCCAACTGGCGGACGATTTCGCCGACTCGGTCCGCAACTGGCAGGTCAACGTGGCCGGCAGTTCGGCCCTCGACGTCCAGCTCGACGACACGATCGCGCAGATCAACGAGTTGAAGCAGACCCGGGCCGACGTGCTGGGCCGCAAGGTCGACCGGATCGCCGCCGCGGACGCCTACACGGACGCCATCGAATCGATCTTCCGAATCTACGACGTCACCGGCAGCCTCGACGACAAGGAGATTGCCGCCGACGCGGCCGCCCTGATCCAGCTCAACCGGATGAAGGAGCTGATCTCGCAGGAGGACGCGCTGCTCAGCGGCCTCTTCGGCACCGGTCGGATCAGCGGTCCGGAGTACGCCCGCTACGTCAGCCTGGTCGGCGCCGAGCGGTTCCTCGGCGAGGAGACCCAGGCCCGGCTCGCCGACGCCGATCAGCGCCGCTACCGACAGCTCGTCGAGGGTGAGGCCTTCAGCCGGCTGCGCGCCGTACAGGACAGCATCATCCGCGAGGGCCGGCCGGCGACCCAGTTGCCGGTCGGCTCCGAACAGTGGCGCGGCACCGTCGAGCCGGCGCTCGCCGAGGTGAACGACGCCGTCGTCGACGGCGGCGACGACATCGTCGGCCGGGCCACCGGCGTGGCCGTGATGGTCGTCGTCCGACTCGTGCTCGCCACCGGCCTGGGTCTGCTCGCCGTCATCGCCTCGGTCGTCGTCTCGATCACCACGGCCCGTACCCTCCTGCGCCAGCTCGACCGGCTGCGAGAGGCCGCCTGGCAGCTCGCCGACGAGCGGCTGCCCCGCGTGGTCGCTCGGCTCGGCCGTGGCGAGGAGGTCGACGTGGCCACCGAGGCGCCCCCGCTGGAGTTCGGCACCGACGAGATCGGCCAGGTCGGCAAGGCGTTCAACGCCGTCCAGGAGACCGCCCTGCGCACCGCCGTCGAGCAGGCCGACCTGCGCCGCAACGTCCGCGAGGTCTTCCTCAGCCTGGCCCGACGTACGCAGGCGCTGGTTCACCGCCAGCTCACCCTACTCGACGCCATGGAGCGGCGCGAGCACGACGCGGAGGAGCTGGAGGACCTGTTCCGGGTCGACCACCTGGCTACCCGGATGCGGCGTAACGCGGAGAACCTGATCGTGCTCTCCGGTTCCACCCCGGGTCGGGCCTGGCGGCGCAACGTCCCCATGGTGGACGTCGTGCGCGGCGCGGTGGCCGAGGTGGAGGACTACACCCGCGTCAACGTGCTGCCGCTGGGCGCCGTCTCGCTCGCCGGCCGGGCGGTCGGCGACATCATCCACCTGCTCGCCGAGCTGATCGAGAACGGCCTGTCGTTCTCGCCGCCGCACACGACCGTGGAGGTCCGCGGCCAGCTCGTGGCGAACGGGTTCGCCATCGAGATCGAGGACCGGGGCCTCGGCATGAGCGAGGAGGATCTGGCGGCGGCGAACCACCGCATCGTCGACCGGTCCGAGCTGAACCTGGCCAACGCCGCCCGCCTGGGTCTCTACGTGGTGAGCCGGCTGACCGAGCGGCACGGCGTGCGGGTCCGCCTCAAGGAATCGGCGTACGGCGGCACCACCGCCGTCGTCCTCATCCCGCTGGAGCTGATCACGGCGAACGGCACCGACCCGCAGGACTCCGGCGCGATCCCGGCCGGCCCGACGGCCATCGCGCTGCCGGCCGGCCCGACCGCCGCCGGCCCCGTCGAGGGCGGTCGTCCCGCCAGCCTCTCGACGGTCGCGGTCGCCACCGCGGCGACGGACACCAGCGCCCCAGGCGCGGCGCAGCCGGTCATCCCGGTCGCCCCGGCGCTGACGGAGAGCAGTACCACCACCGAGCAGACGGACGAGGGCGACAAGGACGTCGTACTCCCCACCCGCCAGCGGACCGCGGCGGCGGACCTGCCGACCCGGGCCCGGCGTGTCCTGGGCCAGCCGGCCCTGGAGGGCCCGACGGTGCCGACCGGCCTGCCCGCCGTGGAGCGGGCCGGCACCGGTGGCAGCGAGTCGAGCGCCGACGGCGGGCCGGTCCCGGCGCGGACCGAGACGGACCGCACCGGCTCCGGACTGCCGGTCCGCGTCCGCCAGGCGAACATCGTGCCCGAGCTGCGCGACGACCCGGCGGCAACCGAGTCCGACGAGGAGGACGTGGTACGGCCACCCGAGCAGGTACGCCGGATGATGAGCTCCTATCAGACCGGCACCCGGCGCGGTCGGACCGACGCGGCGCGGCTGCTCGGCGGCCCGTCGGGCGCGACGCCCGACCCGACCGACGAGGAACCGCAAGCCACCTGACCGAGCACCGGCGCTGCGGGTTCCCGCGTGGTGTGACGGTCAAGCCCAAGACGAATACGGCGCAACTGCCGGGCGAGAAGAGGACGACGAAGTGGCCCAGAAGACGGCTTCAAGTGCCGACCTGACGTGGTTGCTGGATGATCTGGTGGGCCGGGTGAAGCAGGCCGAGCATGCGGTCGCGCTCTCCACCGACGGGTTGTTGATGGCTTCCTCGCAGGGGCTGAACCGGGACGACGGCGAGCACCTCGCGGCGATGGCGGCCGGTATCCAGAGCCTGGCCCGGGGCGCCGGCAAGCGCTTCGGCGGCGGGCAGGTGCAGCAGACCATCATCGAGATGCAGTCCTCGTTCCTGTTCGTGACCGCCGCCGGCCGCAACGCCTGCCTGGCCGTCCTCGCCACCGAGGACGCCGACGTCGGTCTCATCGCGTACGAGATGGCGATGCTCGTCACCCGCGTCGGCAAGTACGTGGCCTCCCCGTCGCGGAGCGCCGAACAGTCGGCTGGCGAGAGGTAACGGCCATGACGGTGCAGGGAGAGTCCGCAGAGCATCAGTGGGTGGATGACCATGCGGGCCCGGTGGTGCGCCCGTACGCGGTGACACGTGGGCGGGCCCGCCCGATCACCGGCACGTTCGACCTGATCTCCCTGGTCACCGCGACCCGCGCCGACGTGTCGCCGGAGATCGGGATCGGTCCTGAGCACCTGGCGATCGTCGGCCTGTGCCAGCGAATACAGTCCGTCGCCGAGATCGCGGCCCACCTCGACCTGCCGGTGGGAACCATCCGGGTGCTCCTCGGCGACCTGGCGGCCCGCAACCTCGTGCAGGTACGCGAGCCGCACACCACGGCCGGCCTTCCCGACAACAGCATCTTCGAGGCGGTAATCAATGGACTACGGGCACTCTGACCGGCCGGCGGGAGCGACGCCACTGCCCACCGCGATCAAGATCCTGGTCGCCGGTGGTTTCGGCGTGGGCAAGACCACCATGGTCGGAGCCGTGAGCGAGACCCGGCCGTTGCGCACCGAGGAGGTGCTGACCGAGACCGGCGTCGGCATCGACGACCTGTCCGGGGTGGAGGGCAAGACCACCACCACGGTGGCGATGGACTTCGGCCGGATCACCATCAGCGACGACCTCGTGCTCTACCTGTTCGGCACGCCCGGTCAGGACCGGTTCTGGTTCGTCTGGGACGAGCTGGCGTTGGGCGCGATCGGCGCCGTCGTCCTGGCCGACACCCGTCGGCTGGCCGACTGCTTCCCGTCGATCGACTACTTCGAGGGCCGGGGCACCCCGTTCGTCGTGGCGGTCAACTGCTTCGAGGGCGCGCGTCAGTACCGGCTCGACGAGGTGCAGACCGCGCTGAACCTCGACCCGGGCGTACCGGTGCTGCTCTGCGACGCGCGTCAGCGGGAGTCCAGCAAGGAGGTGCTGGTGACCCTCATGGAACACGCCATGAAGACCCGTGAGGCCCGTCGCCGCGCCGCCAGCGGAGACTGATCGAGGTTTTCTCTGAGAGGCTGTCCGGATCGCTCCTGTCCGCTCGTCATGCTGGCGACAACCCGAGCGACAGGGAGCGACCGATGAAGTTCATGATGTTCGTCTGCAGCGACACCGCACCGGATACCGACCCGACCGAGCTGCCCGACATTCACAAGTGGGTGGCCGGCAACGACGCGCGGGGCCGCCGCCTGACCGGCAACGTGCTGGCGCCGACCAGCGCGGCCACCACGGTCCGTGTCCGTGACGGCGAGCTGCTGGTCTCCGAGGGGCCGTTCGCGGAGACCGCCGAGGTGATCGTGGGCTTCGACCTGCTCGACTGCGCCGACGTGGACGAAGCGATCGAGGTGGCCCGTACCCACCCGATGGCCCGGGAGGGGCGGCTGGAGCTGCGCCCGTTCGACGCCCTGTCCAGCTGAGCGGATGACCGGCACCGACACCACGACCGGTGCGCCCGACCGCGTCGGCTCGGCCGCGGCGGCGCGGGCCGTCGCGGCCGCCGGCGTGGACGCGTACCCCCGGATCGTCGCGACCCTGATCCGACTGACCGGGGACTGGGCGTTGGTCGAGGACTGCGCCCAGGAGTCCCTGGCCGTCGCGCTGGAGCGCTGGCGAGTCGACGGCGTGCCGGTCAATCCCGGTGGCTGGCTCATGACGGTGGCCCGCAACCGCGCGATCGACGTGCTGCGTCGGGCCACCGTGGAGCGCCGCAAGCTGCACGACCTGGCGCTGCTCGCGCCGACTGACGCGCGGCCCGAGCACGACGTCGACGACGACCGCTTGAGACTCGTCTTCACCTGCTGCCACCCGGCGCTCGCCCTCGACGCCCGGGTGGCGCTGACGCTGCGGACCGTCTGCGGGGTGCCGACCGCCGACATCGCCCGCCTCCTGCTGGTCAGCGAGTCGACGATGACCCGCCGGCTGACCCGTGCCCGGACCCGGATCGCGCAGGCCGGCATCCCGTACCGGGTGCCGAGCGGACCGGCGCTGGCCGAACGCCTGCCGGGCGTGCTCGCCGTGCTGTACCTGCTCTTCACCCGCGGCTACGTCCCCGACGGCGAACCGGCGTTCGCCGACGAGGCCGTGCGGCTGGCCCGGCTGCTGGACGCGTTGATGCCGGAGCAGTCCGAGGTCGCGGCGCTGCGGGCGCTGCTGCTGTTCCAGCACTCCCGCCGGGACGCCCGTCGGGACGCCGCCGGCAACCTGCTCACCCTTGGGCGGCAGGACCGCGCGCGGTGGGACCGCGCGGCCATCGCCGAGGGCCAGGCGGCTCTTGCCCGGGTACGCGCCGACGGGCCGTACGCGTGGCAGGCCCGGATCGCGGCCTGCCACGCCACCGCGCCGTCCGTCGACGCCACCGACTGGCCCACGATCGCGCGGGCCTACGACGCGCTGGCCGACATCCGGCCCTCACCGGTGATCGCGCTCAACCGTGCGGTCGCGCACGGCTACGCGTACGGGCCGGCCGCCGGGCTGGCCCTGCTCGACGAGGCGCGTGCCGAGGGTGGGCTGTCCGGCAACCCGCTCGCGGTGGCGGTGGAGGCCGACCTGGTGGCCCGGCAGGGCGAACGGAGCCGCGCGGCCACCCTGTTCCGGGAGGCGGCGGCTGGCGTCGACTCGGCCGCCGAGCGCAGCGCACTGCTCGACCGGGCGGACGAGCTGTCTCGCTAACGAACCGCCCGCACCCCCACCGCCCCGCCCCGCCGATGCCCCCACCGCCCCGCCCCGCCTCGCCCCGCCTCGTCGATCATGGAGTTGCGGTGGGTAACAAAGACCCCGCACAACCCCAAACCAGGCACCACAACCCCATGATCGCCGGGCCGGTACCGCCCCCGCTCCGCGATCTTGCACTTTCTGTCCCGGCAAAAGGGGTATCACCACTCATGTTGACAACAGAAAGTGCAAGATCGGCGCGATCTTCTCCCTCGGCGCACTCCAGGTCGCCGGGTCGAGGGCGAGCGCCGGGCCGGTCGGGTCCTTGGAGTCTCGTACGCCGATGAGGCCCGCGAGGTTGTCGGTCACCTCGACGCGCTACTCCGCTACGAAGGTTCCTGAGCCCGGCACGCCGACCACAAGTCCGCGAGACTTGAGCGCGTCCACGGCACGGGCGACCGTCCGTCGGGCTGACCCGTACTCCTGGGCCAGCGCGTCGTACGTAGGCAGGCGTGAGCCCGGTCGGAACTCCCCGGCGGCGATCCGTCGAGTCAGGTCGTCCTCGATCTCTCGGGCCGTGTACGGGATGGGCACGGACGTCATCGTCCTTCCTACCCATTCGAACCCTGCTTGCACCTATGGCACCGCTTGCCTTACTGGCACTACTGGCACTACTCTGGGGAAGTAAGGCGTGGCCCCTGGTGGACATCGGGTCGGCACGGGTCGCTGCCGGAGAAAGGGGCGTCCCGCCTCGTGACAAGGAGGCGGGCGTCCCGCCCGTCGTGTGGAGGTGGTGCCGGTGCTGCCCGAGGAGAAGCCGATGCAGGTGCCCGTCAACGTCGATGCGTGGCGATGGCCGATCCGGACCGAGCGGATCGAGTGTGGAGAGTGCGGCGATGCGCTGCCGGTTGAGCGTTTCACGGCGCTGTCCGAGCTGGCCCAGACCCTCAGCGAGCACGGGTCGCGCTGCCGTGTCTTCCTCTGAGGATGCGAGCGGCCGGCTGCCCTGGCCCCGTTCGGCGACAGCCGACCCGACCGGACCACGCCAGCGGTCGTACCGCGCGCCGGACATCGTACCCGAATCGCGCTGGCGCCCCCGGTGCGGGCCGCCGGCCGCGCACGCCGCCGATGGTCCTTCCTGGATATGCGACGCCTGCGGGCAGGACTGGCCCTGCCCGACGCTGCGCGCGACCCCGACGGACGCCGCCCGACGGGCGACCCTGATCCCCGAGTTCTCGCGGATCACCCGCCGGGCAGCCCGCGACCTGCGCGGCCGGCCGGGCGGCCCCGACCCGGTCGCCATCGTCCGCCGTTTTCTCTGGTTCCTGCCCCTCACCGACGAGGAGGCCCGGGCGGTCGCACTGCGGCTGCGCTGAGCGCTCACCCCATCGGACACGAGCCGGCGACCGATACGGTGGCCGCATGACATTGCCGTTCGAACTCGCTCTGCGTGGTTACGACATGCGTCAGGTCGAGAGTCTCTTTGCGAAGGTCGATGAGGCTCTGACTGCTGACAGCGCTCTCGCGCGGGCTGCCGCGCGCGACGCGCTTCGGGCGGCCAGCTTTCGACGGCGGCTACGTGGCTACGACATGTGGCAGGTGGATGCGGCGATAGACCAACGGCTTGCTGCCCTCGCGCTTCCGGACACGCACGACGGACCGGCGTCACCAACGGGCATCCCGCCCGTGCTCTGACGGCAAACCCTCCTCGGCCCTGACGGCGAAGGCCGCCCCCGCCGAAGCGGGAGCGGCCTTTGCCCAGCCCTACGTGATCAGTTGGCGATCATGCGGCGCAGCACGTACTGCAGGATGCCGCCGTGGCGGTAGTAGTCCGCCTCACCCGGGGTGTCGATCCGCACGACGGCCTCGAACTCCACGCCCGTGTCGGTCGTGACCGTCACCGTGCGCGGGGTCTCGCCGTCGTTCAGGGCCGTCACACCGGTGATGGTGAACATCTCGGTGCCGGTGAGGCCCAGCGACTCGGCGGTGACGTCCACCGGGAACTGCAGCGGCAGCACGCCCATGCCGATGAGGTTGGAGCGGTGGATCCGCTCGTACGACTCGGCGATGACCGCCCGGACGCCCAGCAGCATCGTGCCCTTGGCCGCCCAGTCCCGCGACGAGCCCGAGCCGTACTCCTTGCCGGCCAGGATGACCAGCGGGATGCCGGCCTCCTGGTAGGCCATCGAGGCGTCGTAGATCGAGGTCTGCTCGCCGGTGAGGTGGTTGACGGTGAAGCCGCCCTCCACCCCGGGCACCAGCTGGTTACGCAGCCGGATGTTGGCGAAGGTGCCCCGGATCATCACCTCGTGGTTGCCCCGGCGCGAGCCGTACGAGTTGAACTCGTGGCGCGGCACGCCGTGCTCGGCCAGGTAGCTGCCGGCGGGGGAGTCCGCCTTGATCGCGCCGGCCGGCGAGATGTGGTCGGTGGTCACCGAGTCACCCAGCTTGGCCAGCACCCGCGCGCCGGAGATGTCGACGACCGCGCTCGGCTCCTGCTGCATGCCCTCGAAGTACGGGGGCTTACGCACGTAGGTCGAGTCGCTGTCCCAGGCGAAGGTGTCGCCGGTCGGGGTGGGCAGCGACTGCCACCGCTCGTCACCGGCGAAGACGTCGGCGTACGCGGCGCTGAAGCCGGTCGCGCCGATCGCCTGGGCGATGACGTCCTGGATCTCGGCGCTGTTCGGCCAGATCTCCCGCAGGTAGACCGGGTTGCCCTCGGTGTCCTCACCGATCGGCTCGTTGGCCAGGTCGATGTCCATGGTGCCGGCGAGGGCGTACGCGACGACCAGCGGCGGGGACGCCAGGTAGTTCATCTTGACGTCCGGGTTGATCCGGCCCTCGAAGTTGCGGTTGCCCGACAGCACCGAGACGACCGACAGGTCGTGCTCGTTGACCGCGGCGGACACCTCCTCGGGCAGCGGGCCCGAGTTGCCGATGCAGGTCGTGCAGCCGTAGCCGACGAGGTTGAAGCCGAGCTTGTCCAGGTACGGCGTGAGACCGGCCCGCTCGTAGTAGTCCATGACGACCTTCGAGCCCGGGGCCAGGGTGGTCTTCACCCACGGCTTGCGGGTCAGGCCCTTCTCGACCGCGTTGCGGGCCAGCAGGGCCGCGCCGATCATCACCTGCGGGTTGGACGTGTTGGTGCAGGAGGTGATGGCGGCGATCACCACGGCGCCGTGGTCCAGCTCGTACTCGACGCCGTCGGTGCCGGTGACCCGGATCGGGTTGCTGGCCCGACCACCCGCGCCGGTGGCCGCGGTCTCCAGGTCGCGCGGCTCGTCGGCCGGGTCACTGAACTCGTTGGCCGGCGGGTCGCTGGCCGGGAACGACTCGGCGCTGGCCTCGTCGGCCGGGCCGTTCGCGCCGCGGGGCAGCTCCTCGCGGGCCACGCTCGGCTTGAGGTCACGCTCGCCGGTGGAGTCGTCGGCGACGTAGTCGGTCAGCGCCGAGCGGAACAGCGTCTTGGCGCTGCCCAGCGGCACCCGGTCCTGCGGGCGCTTCGGGCCGGCGAGCGACGGCTCGATGGTGCCCAGGTCCAGCTCGAGGCACTCCGAGTAGGAGGGCTCAGCCGCCGGGTCGTGCCAGAGGCCCTGCTCCTTGGCGTACGCCTCGACGAGCGCGACCTGCGCGGCGTCGCGGCCGGTCAGCTCCAGGTAGCGGATGGTCTCGGCGTCGATCGGGAAGATCGCCACGGTGGAGCCGTACTCCGGGGACATGTTGCCGATCGTGGCCCGGTTGGCCAGCGGCACGGCGCTCACGCCCGGGCCGTAGAACTCGACGAACTTGCCGACCACGCCGTGCTTACGCAGCATCTCGGTGATGGTCAGCACCAGGTCGGTGGCGGTGGTGCCGGCCGGCATCTCGCCGGAGAGCTTGAAGCCGACGACCCGGGGGATCAGCATGCTGACCGGCTGGCCGAGCATCGCGGCCTCGGCCTCGATGCCGCCGACGCCCCAGCCCAGCACGCCCAGGCCGTTGACCATCGTGGTGTGCGAGTCGGTGCCGACGACGGTGTCCGGGTACGCCTGCCCACCGCGTTCCATGATGGTACGGGCCAGGTACTCGATGTTGACCTGGTGCACGATCCCGGTGCCCGGCGGGACGACCTTGAACTCGTTGAACGCGGTCTGGCCCCAGCGCAGGAACTGGTAGCGCTCCTTGTTGCGCTCGTACTCCAGCTCGACGTTGCGGGCGAACGCGTCCTCGCGGCCGAACAGGTCGGCGATGACCGAGTGGTCGATGACCAGCTCGGCGGGGGCGAGGGGGTTCACCTTGGTGGCGTCGCCGCCCAGCTCGCGGACGGCCTCGCGCATGGTGGCCAGGTCGACCACGCAGGGCACGCCGGTGAAGTCCTGCATGAGCACCCGCGCCGGGGTGAACTGGATCTCCACGCTCGGGTCGGCGGTCGGGTCCCACCCGCCGAGCTGCTGGATGTGGTCGGCGGTGATGTTCGCGCCGTCCTCGGTCCGCAGCAGGTTCTCCAGCAGGATCTTCAGGCTGTACGGCAGCCGGTCGTGGCCGTCCACCTTGTCGATCTTGAAAATCTCGTAGCTCGCGTCTCCGACGCGTAGCTGGGTCTTCGCACCGAAGGTGTCGAGGCTCGCCACGTCGTACTCCTTCACACCAGCGACCGTGAGTAGTCCTGAGCAGTCTGTCGCACCGGCTGGGGCGCCGCCGAGGTTAGGTAACACTTACCGCCGATTCTGCTCTCAAACAAAACCGTACGTCCGTCTTGCTATTTGCGCAACCCGACCGGCCCGCACGCCACTTCTCACCCCTAGCCTCCTAGGACGCGTTACAGAATGTGCGGCAGTAGTCGAGGGACCGGTCCGCCGCGTCGACCACGGGTAGGGTTCGAGGCCCGGCCGGAGGAGGGTCACCCGTGTTCGACGTCCAGCACTGGCTCGTGTCGCTGCCGCCGATCGCGGTCTACCTGCTCGTCGCCGGGGTGATCGGCGTGGAGAGCATGGGCGTGCCCCTGCCCGGTGAGATCGTCCTGGTCAGCTCCGCACTGCTCGCGGCCACCGGAGTGGTGGAACCGGAGTGGGTGGCGACGGCCGCCGCGACCGGAGCGATCGTGGGTGACTCCATCGGGTACGCGGTGGGTCGTCGCGGTGGACGTCCGCTGCTCGCCCGGCTGGGCCGACGCTTCCCCCGTCATCTCGGCCCCGCCCAACTCGCCCGCGCCGAGCAGAGCTTCGCCCGGCACGGTGTGTGGGCGGTGTTCTTCGGCCGGTTCGTGGCGCTGCTGCGCATCCTGGCCGGCCCGCTCGCCGGGGCCCTGCACGTGCCGTACCGGCGGTTCCTGGTGGCCAACGCCGCCGGTGGGCTGGTCTGGGCGTTCGGCACCACGTACCTGCTGTTCAGCGTCGGTCGGGCGGCCGAGCACTGGCTCAAGGACATCTCCTGGGCCGGCCTTGTCCTCGCGGTGCTGGCCGGCCTGGGCAGCACGTGGTGGCTGCGCCGACGTGCCCACCGTCTGGAGGCCGCCGAGCCGGAGCCGTCAGGCGAGCCTGCGTCGGCCACCGATTCGGAGCAGCCGGTCGACCCGGCACTGGCGCAGTCCCGACACCGGTAGCGCACATGGCGCCGGCTCGCGCCGGCAGGAAGATCCCGGAACGGGGTACGACGAAAGGGCCGGACCCCCGTGGTGGGGTCCGGCCCTTGTCGTTGGTGGTCAGCTGGTGGCGTAGCCGCGGGTGGCGATCCAGTCGGCGAGGTGCTCGGCGGTGATGTCGTAGGCGGCGGTGTTCGCATCGGCGGAGTCGGCGATGCGCACGGTGTTGCCGTCATCGGAGTAGCCCACGACGCTGATGTAGTGCCCGCCCTCGAAGGAGTGGGTGTTGCCGTCGGTGTCGACGCTGGTGCCGGCGATGTTCGCGACCACGGCCCGACCGTCGTCGACGGTCTTGACGATGTCGGCGCGCAACTTGTCGGTCTGGGTGGCGTCGGCGTCGGGCTTGCTGATCTCCACGCTGTGGTAGGCGTCGGGCTTACCGGTCTCCTTGTTCAGCACCGGGGTGATGTCGTTGATGCTGTTGGTGCCGGCCTCGGTGGTGCCCATCTCCTTGGCCATCGCGTCCACGCTGATGTCCTTGCCCTGCACACTCAGGGCGTTACGGGTAGCGGCCGGGCC
>NZ_JBNCKS010000056.1:0-41129 GCF_049841635.1 Micromonospora sp. DT44
TCTATACCGGAGCTCCGCTGCCTCGTCTCCACGACACGCTTGACGGCCTACCGAAACGCCTAACTGAACGGCGTTGCTTCTAGAACCCCCACCCCACCCCCGGCCCCGCCCCGTCGATCATGAAGTTGTTGCACCCTTATCGGCGTATCAGGGGCATTAACTTCATGATCGACGTCGGCGGCGGACGGGTGTGGGGATGGGGTGGGGGTGTTCTTGGGGGTGGGAAACCCGGGGGAGTTGGTTAGGCGGGGGTGCAGGTAAGGGTGGTGGTCGGGGGACTGCTTGAGGTGGTGGAGCTGAGGTAGCCCGCGGTGGTCGAGGTTCCCGGCGCGAGCTGGCCGTTGTAGGCGGCGTTCGCGACGGTCACCTGGCTACCCGACTGGGTGAGGGTGCCGTTCCAGACCTGGGACACCGTCTGCCCGCTGGCGAGCGTCCAGGTGACCCGCCAGCCGTTGAGCGCCGACGATCCGGAGTTGGTGACCGTCAGCCGTCCCTCGAACCCGCCCTGCCAGGTGTTCACCACCGTGTTGGTGACCGCGCAGGACGTCCCCGCCGGGCCCGTCGGCGTCGGCGTGGGAGTGGGGGTGGTCGTGGGCGTCGGAATGGGCGTGGGCGTCGGGTCCGCGGTCGGGCTCGGCGTCGGGGTGGGGGTCGGCGTCGGAGTGGGCGTGGTGCCGTTGGCCTGGAACTGCCACCAGTTGAGGTTGAACAGGGTGCCGCTGCCGCCGGTGAACCGCAGGTACAGGTCCTGGGTGCCGGTGGCGCCGGAGACCGGGCAGGAGACGGTCTGCCACGTCTGCCACGCACCGGTGCCGGGTACCGCGCAGCTGCCCACCCGGGTACCGGTCGGGCTACCGAGGCGCAGTTCGATGGTGCCGCCGGACGTCGCCGAGGCGACCCGCGCCGAGAAGGACGTCGCGCCCGTACCGAAGCCGACGCCCTTGACCTTGATATAGTCCCCGTTCTCGATCCACCCGACGTTCATCCCGCCCTCGCTGGCCGGCTCGGTCTCGATGCCGGAGCCCCAGGCGATGGTCTCGGCCTCCTGCCGCACGTACGGGTTCAGCGTGCCGATCTGCGGCGCGCCCGTCGTGGTCATGTTGATCGTCGGGATGGTGCCGTTGGTGTTGTACGTGAACTTCTCCACGGCCACCGAGCGGGTGTAACCGCCACCGCCCGGTAGCGCCCCGTTGTGGTAGAAGAAGTACGAGCCGCCGTTGAAGTCGATGACTCCCGGGTGGTTGGTGAAGCTCGCGCCCTGGCGGGGCATGACCGTGCCGCGATAGGTCCACGGGCCGGTCGGGCCGGTGGCGGTCGAGTATCCGATGAACTCGGAGCAGCACTCCGCCGCGAACACGTTGTAGTAGATGCCGTTGCGCTTGTAGACCCAGGGGCCCTCCTCGTAGAGGGTGGGCCGGCTCGCGTTGCCGCTGCGGGCGCCGAACCCGGCGGTGGTGAGCGGGATCTTGGTGGCGCTGCCGCTGTAGGAGATCACGTCGGCGTTCAGCCGGACGTACCACAGGTTCGGGTTGCCCCAGTACAGGTACGCCTGACCGTCGTCGTCGACGAAGACCGTGGGGTCGATCTCGCCGTTGCCCACCAGGGGACGGCCGATGGCGTCCCGGAACGGCCCGGTGGGGCTGTCGGCGACCGCGACGCCGATGGCCATCGAGTTGGTGGCCCGGGCGGTGACCGGCACGTACCAGTAGAACTTGCCGTTGCGGGCGACGACCTGACCGGCCCAGGCGTTGGCGCTCGCCCAACTGAAGGTGGCGACGCTCAACGGTGAGCGGTGGTCGGTCCAGTTGACCATGTCGGCCGACGACCACACCCGCCAGTCCTTCATGGTGAAGTACGTCGAGCCGTCCTCGTCGTGGCCGGTGTAGAGGTAGACCCGTCCGTTGTGGACCAGGGGCGCCGGATCGGCCGTGTAGATGTGTTGGACGATGGGGTTGTCCGCGCGGGCGGCCGTGGCCGGCATCAGCGTCGAGACGAGCAGCAGGCTGGCGAGCCAGGCGAGGCCGCGCCGGAGCCGGGTCTTGGTCCGCGGTGGCGGTGTGGGGCGCATCGGTACCTCCAGGGTGGGTCACGACGGGCGGGCGGCCCGCCGCGTGCGCTGGCGGCGTGTCGCGGGTGTCGTCGCGGGTCGCTCGGGTGGGCGCGGCGGCGGTGCCGCGAGCGCGGCAGGAGGGCCTCGGGTGTCCACCCTGGCTCCCGCGTGCGGCGGCCCGCCGTTGTCGACGGCGGTGGTCAACGTCCCTGAGGGGAGGCCCGGTCACCCACCAGCGGGCGTTGGTCATGCACTGCTCCATCGACCTCGGCGGATCGAGTGGAGCGGTGAAGCGTGCCCTTCGCCTCTGCGGCCCGAGGGTAGTCTGTTATCGCTAACATTCTCAAGCAATGGATGGCCCTGGATTTCTCGCCGGCGTCACGGACGGGTCGGCGTGGGGTCGCACCAGGGGTCGACGGAGCGGTCAGCGCTGCAACCGGGTGGGGCTCCCCGGTCCGCCGCGGCGCACGAGCCAGGCCTCCGTGATGTGCGTGAACATTGCCTGTGCGGCACCGTCCGGGTCGTGGGCGGCGATGCGCTCGTAGATGCGCCGGTGCCCCTGGTTCGACGCCACGCACATGGCCCGCTCGGGCTGGCCCATGTACCGGGCGGTGTTGACGACCTGACTCTCCAGGGACCGGACGACGCCCCGGGCGATGCGGTTCCCGGACGCCTGCATGACCGTGTCGTGGAAGGCACGGTCGTGCTCCTGGTAGGTGACGTGGTCGTCGACCAGCTCGTCCATGCGGTCCACCAGGGCGCGCAGTCGGTCGATGGTCGCCTCGTCGGCGAGGCGGGCGGCCAGGTTGGCCATGTCGGATTCCAGCACCCGGCGGGTGACCACCAGGTCGTCCAGGATCGCCAGGGTGTCGTCCTCGGCGATGGTCGCCGCGAGAACGAGTTCGTCGAGCATGTCCCACGACGAGGGCGGGGTGACGAGCGTTCCGCTGCCCTGGCGGACCTGCACGAGCCCCTTCTCCTGCAGGATCTTCACGGCTTCCCGGATGACGGTGCGGCTCACCGAGAAGGTCTCGCAGAGCACCGGCTCGGGGGGTAGCGGCGTGCCCGAGGGGTGTGCTCCCTGGACGATGCGGGTCACCAACTCGGCCGTGATCGCCTGGGCCAGATTCGTCGGGCGACGCGTCCAGGTCGGGGTCGCCGCGCCGTTGAGGGCCGACCGGTTCGATGTCGTCACGTTCACCTCCGCGTGGCCGCGGGAGCGGGCTCACGAGTCCGCACCAGTGTACGGGTAACCGTTGACGTCAGACGTCATACGAGTTACGTTCTCGTCAACTTTGCATCGACGGCCGTTCCCAGGCCACTCCCCATATGAAGGTGAGCAACGATGAAGCAACGAGCAGTGTGGGCCGCGGTCCTCGTTGCAGGGCTGGCCCTGACAGGCTGTGGAAGCGCGACAGGTTCGGGTTCATCCTCCGGAGGCTCGGACAAGAAGCTGGTCGTCTGGGACTGGAAGTCCGGCGAGGCCAGCTCCGCCCAGTACGTGGAGAAGGCCAAGGCCGACTTCGCCAAGAAGCACAAGGACGTGAAGGTCGAGTTCGTCGCCCAGCCGTTCGAGGAGTACTACACGCTGCTCGGCGCAGCCATCCAGTCGGGCAAGGGGCCGGACGTCATCCTGTTCAACGGCGGCGGCCAGATCCGCGACCGGGTCGACTCGCTCCAGCCACTGGACGAGTACGTCGGCGAGGACCGGCAGCGGCTGGCCGGCTGGGAGGCGTTCGCCAAGGACGGCAAGACCTACGCCGCCCCGGTGACGCTCCAGGGCCACCCGATCTACTACAACAAGACGCTCTACGAGAAGGCCGGTCTCGACCCGGCGAAGCCCGCCACG
The DNA here is from genome assembly GCF_049841635.1 of Micromonospora sp. DT44. Classification (NCBI taxonomy): domain Bacteria; kingdom Bacillati; phylum Actinomycetota; class Actinomycetes; order Micromonosporales; family Micromonosporaceae; genus Micromonospora; species Micromonospora sp. DT44. Next base: position 3,900 of record NZ_JBNCKS010000056.1, read on the forward strand.
ACGTGGCAGGAGTTCGTCGCCAACTGCGGTGTCATCACCAAGCAGACCGGCGCCAAGTGCTTCTCCGTCGGCAACAAGGAGGGCTACGGCATCCAGTTCTTCCTGTCGGCCATGGCATCGGGCGTGCTGACCCCGCAGGAGTACGACAACTGGATCGCCGGCAAGCGCGACTGGAACTCGCCGAACGTCAAGCGGCTCTTCGAGCTGTGGAAGGAGACCGGCACCGCCAAGCTGAACAACGACGGGGCCAACTCCACCGCCCTGTTCAACGACGCGTTCGCCGTCTTCCAGTCCGGCAAGGCCGCCCACATGATCGGCCTCATGTCGGACATCGGGCACTGGAAGGACTTCAACGAGTTCATCACGCCGGAGAAGCTGGGCGTGATGATGGCCCCGACGGTGACCAGCGGCGTGACCCCCAGCCTGCCGTACGACGGTGGCATCGGTTACGCGGTCGCCAAGTGGACCAAGGACCCGAAGGTGGCCGCCGACCTGGTGCGCTCGCTGAGCTCCACCGAGGCGCTGAAGGCGTTCTACGCCAACGCGGGCGCGATCACCGCGGACACGACCATCGACGTGTCGGCGAGCGGGCCGGCCGTCACCACAATCGTGGGCGCGCTCAAGACCGGCAAGCCGGCGGTGCACGTGGCGCTCTCCTCGAAGTCGCTCGACCTGATGGGCCGTCTCTCGCAGCAGTTGCTCAGCGGCTCGATCAGCGTGGACGAGGTCGTGAAGCAGATGGCCGCCTCGGACACGGCGGGCTGATCTCGTGACGATCGGCAAGTCGCTCCCGTCGGTCCGCTCGGCTTCGGCCGGGCGGGCCGGCGGGGTCCCGCCCTCCGTACCGCCGCGCGACCGCGCCGTCTCCCGGCGCGCCGCCGGCGGCCGTCGCGCCGAGCAGCTGGCGCCCTTCGTGCTGGTCGCCCCGGCCGTCCTGATCCTCGTGCTGCTGCGGCTGTACCCGTTGGCGCTGGGCGTCAACTTCTCGTTCACCGGCGACGGCGACCGCGACGGGGCGATGGTCGGGTTCGCCAACTACGTTGACCTGTTCCACGATCCGCTGTTCCAGCAGGCGCTGCGCAACGTGGGACTGCTGGTGCTGCTCCTGCCGGTGGCGGTGGCCATCCCGGGCCTGCTCGCCACGTTCATCTACCTGCGTGTACCGGGGCACCGCTTCTACCGCAGCGTCTACTTCTTCCCGGCCGTGCTGTCCCCGGTCATCGTCGGCGCGATCTTCAATCTGCTGCTCTCGTTTGACGGTCCTGTCAACGTTGTCCTGTCCACGGTCGGCATCGGGCCCGTGGACTGGCTCGGTGATCCCGACGTCGCCATGTTCGCGGTCGTCGGCGTCCACGTGTGGGCGACCTTCGGGATGGCTCTGGTTGTGTTCCTGGCGGGCTTCGCGACCCTGGACGCCGCCCTGCTGGACGCCGCGCGGGTGGACGGAGCGTCGCTGGCCCAGGTGATCTGGCACGTCATCATTCCGAGCCTGACCCGCACCATCCAGTTCGTCTTCGTGACCACGATGATCGGGATGCTGACGTCCATGTTCGGCCTGCTCTACGTCATGACCAGTGGCGGTCCGGAGGGCTCGACCTACCTGCCGGAGTACTACATCTGGATCCAGCAGGGGCGGATGAACCGCCCGGCGCTCGCATCGGCCGCGTCCACCGTTCTGTTCGTCATCATGCTCGTCGTCGGGCTCCTGCAGCTCAAGCTGCTCCGACGCGCGGGAAGGGAGGACTGATGTCCCGCGTCCGACTGGGCAGATGGTTGCTCGTGATCCCGATGGGGCTGCTCGCGCTCGCGACGATCTACCCCCTGCTGTTCACGGCGAACGTCGCCATGAAGACCCGCCGGGAGTACATCCTCGACCGCTTCTCACTGGCGGACTCCCTGCGCATCGAGAACATCACCACGGCGTGGACGAGCGTCGGCATGGGCCGGTACACCGTCAACTCGATCATCATCGTCGGCTGCGCGGTGTTCCTGCTGCTGCTGTTCGGGTCGATGGCCGGCTTCGCGTTGAGTCAACTGCGCTTCCGGGGCTCGACGGCACTGTTCATCGGCTGCCTCGCGGCACTCTTCATCCCGTTCCAGGTGATCATGGTGCCACTGGCCCGGGTGATGGCCGACAGCGGTCTGGTCGACACGTACCCGGGGCTGATCCTGGCGTACGTCGCGCAGTTCCTGCCCTTCACGGTCTTCCTGATGACCAGCTACTACCGGACCATCCCGGCGGAGATCGTCGACGCGGCCCGGATCGACGGCAACAGCGTGTACGGCGTGTACCGACGGATCATGCTGCCGCTGGGTGCTCCGGCGCTGCTGTCCGTGGGCATTCTCAACACGCTGTTCTGCTGGAACGACGTGCTCATCTCGCTGCTGCTGATGCCGTCGGCCGACCACCGGACCCTCATGGTCGGGGTGACCTCGCTGCGGGGTCAGTACTCCGAGGACATTCCGACCTTCGCCTCCGGGGTGCTCATCGCGGCGATCCCGGTCCTGGCGGTCTACCTGTTCCTTCAGCGCCAGATCGCCGACGGCGTCGCCGCTGGTTCCACGAAAGGCTGACATGCGCATCACCGGGTATCGAACCCTGACGACGGTCCAGGAGTGGGGCCGACCCGTTGGCGACGCCAACGGCGTGTTCCCCGACGGCGTGACGACGCTGCCGATCACCATCGTCGAGACCGACGAGGGGGTCGACGGCATCGGCCTCGGGCCGCACGTGGAGATCGACAAGATCTTCCCGGCCATCGAAGGGGAAGATCCCCGCGCGGTGTCCACCCTGTACGACCGGATGCTGCGGCAGACGTTCAAGGCCGGGCACGCCGGCCTGGTGTTCGGGACGATCGGCGCGCTGGACACCGCCCTCTGGGACATCAAGGCGAAGATGGCCGGCGAGCCGCTCTGGCGCCTGCTCGGCGGGCGGGACCGGCGCGTTCCCGCGTACGCCTCCGGTCTGGACATCGGGCTGACCGACGACGAGCTCGTCGCCGAGTACGAGGTGTACGCCGGGTACGGCCTGCGGGCCGCCAAACTCAAGGGCGGCCTCGACATCGAGCGGGACCGGCACCGACTCGGCCTGGTCCGGGAGGTGCTGACCGAGGCCGGGCACGGCCGACGGCCGGGCCTGATGCTCGACGTCAACGAGGCGTGGTCGCGCAAGCAGGCCGTCCGGCACGTGGCCGAGCTGGAACGCACCCTCGACCTGATCTGGATCGAGGAGCCGGTCCGCCGCTGGGACGCCGAGGGGCTGGCCGCCGTGGGTCGGGGCGTACGGGCCTCGATCGCCACCGGCGAGAACCTCACCGGGCTGGAGCAGTACCGCCCGCTGATCGCGGCGGGCGCGGTCGACATCGTGCAGACGGCCGCCGTCTGGGGGGTCACCCACTTCCTGCGGGTGGCGGCCCTGGCGCACGCCCACGACCTGCCGGTCAGCCCCATCGGCAACATCCCCGTCGGGCTCCTGCACGCCGCGACCTCGGTGCCCAACCACCTGGTCAGCGAGTTGCAGGATCTCCGCCCACCGAGGGGTATCGGCCTCGACCTGCACGTCGAGGACGGCGCGTTCGTCCTGGGTGAGACACCGGGCCTCGGGGTGCGGGTGGACGAGGCGGCGATCGCGGCCGCCGGACACCGTCCGGGCACCCCGACCGCCGACAGCCCGAACGTCCGGCCGGAGCGCGCCGGCAAGCGGCTGCTCGCGGTGCCCGAGCACCCGGTCGCCGCCGTGCCGGCCGGGGTCGAGGCCCTGCTCGTCGACGCGGTCACGTCCCCCAACGACGTGGCGCCGCTGCGGCACTGAGCAGGCACGGGCCGTAACCGCACTGGACCTCAATTGGTCGGATGATTACCGTGTCCGTGGCGCCGACACCGCGGACGCGGCTCCGGCCGCCCTGTCCCACGCACCGTACGTACCAACCACGTCGAGACGGAGCAGCAGTGAAGGCAGTTGTCTACAAGGGAGCACGGGACCTCGGAATCGAGGACCGCGCACCGGAACCGCCGGGCCCCGGCCAGGTACGGATCGCGGTGGCGTACACCGGGATCTGCGGTACGGACCTGCACATCTTCCACGGCGACATGGACGCCCGGGTCGGCGCGTCGGCGGTCCTGGGGCACGAGATGTCGGGGCTCGTCGCCGCGGTCGGCGACGGCGTGACCGACCTGCGGGTCGGGCAGCCCGTCACCGTCATGCCCACGCGCGCCTGCGGGCAGTGCCCGGCGTGCCGTCGCGGCCACTCGCACATCTGTCACGCGATGAACTTCCTCGGCATCGACTCGCCCGGGGCGATGCAGTCGTCCTGGACGGTGCCTGCCGACCTGGTGCTGCCGCTCCCCGACGATTTGCCGTTGGACCGCGCGGCGCTCGTCGAGCCCGTCGCCGTGGCGGTGCACGACGTCGGCCGGGCGCAGGTGGCGTCCGGTGAGCACGTGGTCGTCGTCGGCGGGGGCCCGGTGGGTGTGCTCATCGCCGCCGTCGCCCGCGAGCGGGGGGCCCAGGTCCTACTCGTCGAACCGGACGGTTTCCGGCGCGGAGTCGCGTCGGGCATCGGCATCGAGGCCCTCGACCCGGGGCCGACCGACGTGGTGGCGCTGGTCAACGAGCGCACCGGCGGCGCGGGCGCGGACGTCGCGTTCGAGGTGTCCGGTTCGGCCGCCGGCGTCGGCACGGCGGTGGACGTGCTGACCACCCGGGGCCGGCTGGTGATGGTTGCGATCCACCCGCAGCCACGTCCGGTGAACCTGCACCGCTTCTTCTGGCGGGAACTGGAGTTGCTGGGCGCGCGGCTGTACCGGCGCGAGGACGTCGTCGAGGCGATCCGGCTGGTGGCGGCGGGCGTCATCCCGGCCCAGGAGCTGATCTCCCGAGTGCTCCCGGTGGCCGGCGTCACGGACGCGTTCACGGCTCTGGAGTCCGGCGGAGGTGTCATGAAGGTGCTGCTCGACTGGCGGGAGGAGGAGCGATGAGCGTCCTGTTCGACCTGACCGGACGGACCGCTTTGGTGACCGGTGCCCGGCGGGGGATCGGCCTGGCGATGGCCGAGGCCCTGGCGTTGGCCGGCGCGGACATCATCGGGGTGTCAGCGCAGTTGGAGCCGGAGGGCAGTGAGGTCCAACGGCGCGTCGAGGCCGCCGGTCGCCGGTTCACCGGCATCCGGACCGACCTGGGCGACCGGGCCGCGGTGTACCGGCTGGCCGAGGAGGCCGAGGCGGTGGCGCCGGTGGACATCCTGGTGAACAACGGCGGCACGATCGCCCGGGCGCCGGCCGTGGAGCACCCCGACGAGATGTGGGACCGGGTGGTGCAGGTGAACCTGTCCAGCCAGTTCGTGCTGACCCGGGAGATCGGCCGGCGGATGGTCGACCGGGGTCGCGGCAAGGTCATCTTCACCGCCTCGCTACTGAGCTTCCAAGGTGGCATCAACGTCGCGAGCTACACGGCGGCCAAGTCCGGCCTCGCCGGGCTGACCAGGGCCCTGTCCAACGAGTGGGCCGGACACGGGGTCAACGTCAACGCGATCGCGCCCGGGTACATCGCCACCGACAACACCCAGGCGCTGCGCGACGACCCCGTACGCAACGACGCCATCCTGGGTCGGATCCCGGCCGGCCGGTGGGGACGCGCCGACGACCTGGCCGGCGCCACCGTGTTCCTGGCCGCCGCCGCGTCGGACTATGTGCACGGCACCGTCCTGCCCGTCGACGGCGGATGGTTGGGCCGATGACCGGGCCCACGCCGGCCGGGCGTCCCGGCATCATCGACGCGCACCACCACCTCTGGGTCCGTGCCCGGCACCCGCAACCGTGGATCGACCCGGACACGATGGCGGCGATCGACAACGACTTCACCCCGGCGGATCTCGCTCCGGCGGCGCGGGCCGCCGGGGTCACCGAGACCGTCGTCGTGCAGTCCATCGCCTCCGTGGCGGAGACGGAACACCTGCTGGGCATCGCGGCCGACGATCCCCTCATCGGCGGCGTCGTCGGCTGGGTCAACCTCACGGCCGACGACATCGACGAGCGCCTCGACCGGCTGCGCGCCACCCGCGGCGGGGATCGGTTGGTCGCCATCCGCCACCTGGTCCAGTCCGAGCCCGACCCGGCGTACCTCGACCGGCGCGACGTCCGGCGGGGCATCGCGGCCGTCGGGGCCGCCGGTCTCGCCTACGACCTGCTGGTCCGCGACCATCAACTGCCGGCGGCCACCCGGCTCGTCCGGGACCTGCCCGAGGTGTCGTTCGTCCTGGACCACCTCGCCAAGCCGGCACTCGGCAGGGGAGACCTGGGTGACTGGCCCGCCAACCTGCGGGCGCTCGCCGCCGAGCCGAACGTCACCGCGAAGCTCTCCGGCCTGGTGACCGAGGTGGACGGCTCGTCCTGGTCCGCTGCTGACCTGCGCCCCGCCATCGACCACGCGCTCGACGCGTTCGGACCGCACCGGCTCATGTTCGGCTCCGACTGGCCGGTGTGCCTGCTCGCCAGCTCCTACACCCGGTGGGTCGGCGTCCTCGCCGACCTGCTGGAACCGCTCGCCGACGAGGAGCAGGCGTCGATCTGGCGGGAGACCGCCGTCCGCGCGTACGGGTTGGGGCAGCCGTGACGGGCCGGGAACTGCCCCGGCGACCGGGCGTACGTCTCACCACGCTGGGCTTCGGCGCGGCGCAGGGCGGCAACCTGTACCGGACGACGGCGGACGACGAGTTCGCGGCCGCCGTCGACACCGCCTGGGACGCCGGCATCCGCTATTTCGACACCGCGCCGCACTACGGTCTCGGCCTGTCCGAGCGGCGGTTGGGGGCGGCGCTGCGGTCCCGGCCCCGCGACGAGTACGTGGTGTCGACCAAGGTCGGGCGGCTGCTCGTACCCTCGCCTGAGGGCGCGCGGGACCGCGACCCGGAGGGGTTCGACGTGCCGGCCGACCATCGGCGGCTCTGGGACTTCAGCCGCGACGGTGTCCTGCGGTCGTTGGAGGCCAGCCTGGAGCGCACCGGCCTGGACCGCGTGGACGTCGTCTACCTGCACGACCCGGACGAGCACTGGGAGCAGGCGGCGACCGAGGCGGTACCGGCGCTGGTCGAGCTGCGCGACCAGGGGGTCATCGGCGCGATCGGCGCCGGCATGAACCAGTCGGCGATGCTGGCCCGCTTCGTCCAGGAGACCGACATCGACGTGGTGATGTGCGCCGGCCGCTACACCCTCCTCGAACAGGGTGCGGCCGACGACCTGCTGCCGGCCGCGCAGGCCGCCGGGGTGGGCGTGGTGATCGCCGGGGTCTACAACTCCGGGCTGCTGGCCCGCGACCAGCCACCGGCCGACGCGACCTACAACTACCAGCAGGCGCCGCCCGAGGTGATCGAACGGGCCCGGCGAATCGCGGCGGCCTGTCAGGAGTACGGCGTCACGCTGCCCCAGGCGGCGCTGGCGCTCGTCCGCCGGCACCCGGTCGTGGTCTCGACGGTGGTCGGCCTGCGCGACGAGGCCCAGGTGACCGAGACCCTGCGCCGCTTCGACGCGGACGTCCCGGAGCAGCTCTGGGTGGCGCTGCGCGACGCCGGACTGCTCCGGTGACGGCACGCCGCTGAAAAGCCGGAGCGCCGGCCACCCGTCGTCAGGAGCGGGTGGCCGGCGCTTCGTTCACGCCAGGGCCGGTGGTCAGACCTGGGTGAACCGCCACTGCTGGTTGGCGGCGCTGTGGCAGCCCCACTGCAGCAGTCGGGCCCCGTCGGCGGTCGAGGCACCGTTGACGTCCAGGCAGAGCCCGCTCAGCGCGCTCTTGACCGTGTAGACACCGGTGGTGCTGGTCGCCGTCACGGTGAACTTCTGTTGGTTGGAGTTGTTGCAGGTGGTGTGTTGCAGGAAGGCGCCCTGCGCGGTCGAGCCTCCGACGACGTCGAGGCACTTACCGCTGTGCACCGCCTTGAGGTAGACGGCGCCGCCGCCGGCGTCCACCGCCTGCCACTTCTGGTTGTTGGCCCCGGTGGCCGCCCACTGCACGACCTGGGCGCCGTCGGCGGTGGAGACACCGCTGACGTCCATCAGCTTGCCGCTGTGTTGGGCCGTCAGGGTCCAGGTCTTCCCGGCCACGCCGGTGCCGGTGCCGGTGCCGGGGACCCCCACGCCGTTGCCGCCGAAGGTGAAGGCGTCGAGGTCGAACGAGTTGGACGAGCTGCTCCTGAACACCATGTAGAGGGTGTGCGTCCCGGACAGGGCCGCGACGCTCGTCGCAGCCGTGGACTGGTAGTTGTCCCAGCCTCCGGTGTTCGGCACCGACGTCGTCGCCAGCAGGGTGCCGGTCGGCGAGTCGGCCCGCAGCTCGATGCTTCCGCCGCCGCTGGGCGACGACAGCCGGTAGCTGACGGTACTGATGCCCGACAGGCTCATCGGGTTGAACGCCACCCAGTCGTTGTTGGAGATGTCGCCGACGCGCTTACCGCTCTCCGCGGCGCTCTGGTCGACGACCCGGACGCCGGACTGGCTGCTGAAGTACTCGGCCTGCTTGTGCTTCGGCTGCAGGATCGCCTGCGCGTAGCCGGTCAGCGGCGAGCCGCCACCCGAGCCGCCGTTGTCGGTGTAGCGGGCGTTGAGCACGTAGTACAGGTTCGCGCCTTCGGGGTGCCCACCGAGCAGGTCGGTGGAGATGGTCCCCGAACAGCCCGGGTACTCGGTGGTCTCGTGGGCGTGGTCGTCGTGGCCGAGGGCCGGGTTGACGAACACCTTGGTGCAGTCGATGGCCGCGCCGCCGGGGTCGGAGACACTGACCGTGTACGAGACCTTGTCGCCGAAGTTCAGCATGCCGCCGTTGGGCGGCACGTTGATGGTGACCACCGGGGCGGTGTTGCCGACCGTGATCTGCACGTTGGCGAAGCCGGTCTTGCCGGTGTTGTCGGTGACCTTCAGCTGTGCGGTGTAGTCGCCGTTGGCCGTGTAGGTGTGTGCCGGGTTGGCTGCCGTGGACGTACCACCGTCACCGAAGGTCCACTGGTAGCTGAGGGTGTTGCCGGGGTCGGGGTCGTTGGTGCCGGCGCTGCTGAACTGGACGGTCAGCGGGGCGCTGCCGCTGGTCGGCGTGCCGACGGCCTTCGCGATCGGTGACCGGCCGCCCTGGATGTAGTCGATCCGGTAGAGCCCGGAGTCGTTGTTGCCGCCGCCGAAGTTCGAGCCCCACTCCAGCAGGTACAGCGAACCGTCGGGGCCGAACTCCATGTCCATCGGCTTGTTGAAGTTGCCGCCGGGCAGGAACGGGTTGGTCCGGGTGACCGCCGTCGAGGAGTCGAAGTGCACCTCCTTGACGTAGTTGCGAGCCCACTCGTAGAAGAAGTGCACGCCGTCGTAGTACGGCGGGAACTTCGTCGCCGACGGGTTGTTCGCGTTGTACCGGTACACCGGGCCGCCCATCGGGGCCGACCCGCCGGAGCCCAGCTCCGGGAAGGTCGTCGAGGCCGGGTAGCCGTACCAGATGTTCGGCGAGACGATCGGCTTGAGGTTGACCAGGCCGGTGTTGTTGGGCGAGTTGTTGACCGGCGCGCTGCAGTTGAACTTCGCCCCGACCACACCGGTGTCCGGGTTGAACGGCGCGTACGGCTGGTTGTTGCCGTGGCAGAACGGCCAGCCGTAGTTACCGGCCGCCTTGATCACGTTCAGCTCGACGAGACCCTCCGGGCCGCGGTTGGTGGTCGGCGGATTGCGGTCCGGGCCGTAGTCGGCCAGGTAGACCCAGCCGGTGACCGGGTCGATCGAGAAGCGGAACGGGTTGCGGAAGCCCATGGCGTACACCTCGGGCTTGGTCTGCGCCGTACCCTGGGGGTAGAGGTTGCCGGACGGGATGGTGTACCCGCCGCTGGCCGAGGGCGTGATGCGCAGCAGCTTGCCGCGCAGGTCGTTGGTGTTACCGGCGGACCGGGCGGCGTCCAGGTTGGACTTGCCCGAGCGCCAGTCCAGCGGGGCGTACCCCTGCCAGTTGGGGTCGAGGTTGGGCGGCGTGTCGTCGCCGGTGCCGATGTAGAGGTTGCCGTCCGGGCCGAAGTCGATGTAGCCGCCGGTGTGCCCGGGCTCCGCGAAGGTCCGGTCCCGGTACGCGGGGATGTCGATGATCCGGGCTTCGGTGGACAGGTTGAGCGTGTCACCGGAGAGCGTGTAGCGGGACACCCGGTTGACGTCGGTCGAGCTGCTCGCGGGTGAGTGGTACAGGTAGACGTATCCGTTGCTGGCGAACGCGGGGTCTATCGCCACGCCGGTGAGGCCGTCCTCACCGCCGGTGTAGACACTCAGCGTGGCGGCGGTGACGGTGCTGTTCGTGCTCGGCTTGAAGATCTTGACCTGGCCACCCCGCTGGACGTACAGGACGCGGCCGTCCGGCAGCACGGCCAGCGCCATCGGGTCGGCGGTGTTGTCGTCGAGGGTGCGCTTCTCGAAGTTGCCCCAGACGGTGCCGCCGCAGTCGCCCGGCAGGTTGCCGGCCGCCCACTTGATGCCACCGAGGACGTGGTTGCGGAAGTTGGTCTCGCTGTAGGAGTCGATGGCGTGGCCCATCGCGGTGGCCCAGACCCGTCCGCCGCCGGTGTTGCGGCACCACGAGATCGGGTGGTCCGGACCCATCGCCCGTGAGCCCGGGTTGTAGGTGCGCTCGTCGGCCGTCACCAGCACGTGGACGTTGCCGCGCGGGTTGGTGTCGAAGTTGTACCACTCCTCGCTGCGACTCCAGCGGTCCGGCAGGCCGACCGTCGACGGGTGCTGTCTGTCGGCGACGATGGCGGTGCCCGCGAGGACTCCGGGGGAGTGCTCGGGCATGTGGGCGCCGCCGTTCATCATCTGGTCCCACCACGGGTACTCAGACTCGATGCCCATGTCGGTGGCGTTGTGCACGCCGACGATGCCCTTGCCGCTGGCGAGGTAGCCCTCGATGGCCTGGCGCTGGGAGGCCGAGGTCCAGACCATGCCGGAGGTCTGGAGCATGATGACGACGTCGAAGGTGGCGAGGTTGGTGGGCGTGAAGACGCTCGCGTCCTCGGTCGCCACCAGCTCGAAGTTGTTCGCGGCCGCCTGCTGCTGCAACATGCTGATGCCGGCGGGGATCGAGTCGTGCCGGTAGCCGGCGGTCTTGGTGAACAACAGGGCGCGGAAGGCCGGTGCGGCCGACGCCGGCGGGGCCAGGCCGAGGGCCACCAACAGGCCGACGATCAGTCCGATGATCATTGTGGGGCGACGCATGCCGTCTCCTAGGTCTGGGCGGGCAACTGGCGATTGCGAGCACGGGCCGACAGCGCGTCAGGTCGTGCCTGGGCGCGCGAGAGCCACGGGTGTGCTGGTCGCGGTCGTCGTGCCGTACGCCGAGACGGCAGTCAGCCCCGCTGGATGTCACACAGCGTGATGTGAGCTGTGATCTCGTCCAAGGTCTGCGAGGTCAGGATGAATCATCCATCGAGAACTGTCAATATAACGTCGAGCGTCTGATGTTACCCCCGGGTAGGGGCGGTCGGGCCTGACCCTTCCATGCCCGCACTCGTGCCGATCGAGTGCTGGGCCTGGCTGTCACCGCAGATCGAGGATTGCGGACCCGCATCCAAACATCTATCTTCATACGTGTGATGTTTCCTCGATGTCAAGGAAATGTTTGCACCATAAAAACGCAAGTTCTTCAGCAGGCTGCGAAAGTGCGTCACTCAGCGCGTCGAACGGCCTACCGGCGGCCGTGCTGACCTCGTCGATGACTACTATCTGTAAGGGCTATCGGGATGTCAGATCCACCACCGGCACCGCTGCTGGCCCTGCGGGGCATCGGCAAGTCCTTCCTCGGTGTACGCGTCCTCGAGGGCGTCGACCTCGACGTCGCGCCGGGCGAGGTGCACGCCGTCGTCGGTGAGAACGGCGCCGGGAAGTCGACGCTCATGAAGATCGTCTCGGGCGGGTACGCCCCGGACGGGGGCACCGTCGAGTTCGCAGGTCAACCGCGCGCGTTCCACGGCCCCCGGGACGCGCAGCGCGCCGGCGTCGGCATCATCCACCAGGAATTCAACCTGCTGCCCGAGCGCACCGTCGCGGAGAACGTCTACCTGGGCCACGAACCGGTCCGGCGTGGGTTGGTCGACCGCCGCGCGATGCTCGACCGCACCCGCGAACTCCTCACCTCGATCGGCGAGACCGCCCTGCCGGCCGACGCCCGGGTCGGGCGGCTCGGCGTCGCCCAGCAGCAGGTCGTCGAGATCGCCAAGGCGCTCGCCCTGGACGCGCGACTGCTCATCATGGACGAGCCGACGGCGGCGCTGGCCGACCAGGAGGTCGAACTGCTCTACGGGCTGGTGCGCCGTCTCCAGGAGCGCGGCATCGGTCTGCTGTACGTGTCGCACCGGCTCACCGAGGTCTTCGACCTGTCCAGCCGGATCACCGTCCTCAAGGACGGTCGCCGGGTGACCACCGTGGACACCGCGAGCACGACCGCCGACGAATTGGTCCGGCACATGGTCGGCCGCGAGCTGTCCAGCTATTACCCCGAGCGGGCCGGCCCCGACGACCGTGGGCCGGTACGGCTCACCGTCCGCGGCGGGGGTAACCGCAAGCTGCGGGGAGTGGACCTCGAGCTGCGCGCCGGCGAGGTGCTCGGCGTCGGCGGCCTCCAGGGCTCCGGACGATCCGCGCTCGCCCGGGCGCTCTTCGGCGTGGCGCCGTTCACGACCGGCTTCGTCGAGCTGGACGGCGAACCGGTGCGGCTGCGCTCGCCGCGCGCCGCCATGCGGGCCGGCATCGCGTACGTGACCGAGGACCGCAAGGGCGAGGGCATCGTGGCACGGCAGTCGGTGCTCGACAACGCTCTGCTGGCCAGCCGGGCCGCCTTCGCGACACGGTCCGGTCGCGCCGCCCGCACGGCACGGGTACGCGAACTGCTCGCCGCCGTGGAGGTCCGCGCGGCCGGCGACGACCAGGAGATCCGCTTCCTCTCCGGCGGCAATCAGCAGAAGGTCGTGCTGGCCCGGTGGCTTGCCCTGAAACCCCGGATCCTGATCTTCGACGAGCCGACCCGGGGCATTGACGTGGGGGCGAAGTCCGCCATCCACGACCTCGTCCGCCGCCTCGCCAGCGACGGCGCGGCGGTGCTGATGATCTCGTCGGAGCTGCCGGAGCTGCTCGGTATGAGCGACCGGATCGTCGTCCTCCGCGATGGTCGGATCGCGGGCGAACTGCCCGCCGGCGCGACCGAGGAGGACGTCGTCGCCCTGGCCGTCGGCACCACCACGACCACCGTCCGGGAGGCTGTCTCATGACCGCCCTGTCGCTGCGTCCCGCCCGCCGTGCCGTGCCGGGCGTGTACGTGGCCCTTGCCCTCACCCTCGTCGTCGGCTGGCTGATCGTCATGCTCGACGGCGGTCAGCTCTTCAATCAGTCGACGACGGTGAGCCTGCTGCACGTCGCCGCCGGCCTCGGGCTCGTCGCCGTCGGGCAGACCCTGGTCATCCTCGGTGGGTCGCTCGACCTCTCCGTGGCGTTCGTGATCAGCCTCAGCACCCTGGTGGCGGCCGAGGCGATGAACGGCAGCGACGGCGCCCTGCTTCCGGCGATCGGGCTGGCGCTCGCGGTCAGCGCCGGCGTCGGACTGCTCAACGGGCTGCTCGTCACCAAGCTGCGGATCAACGCGTTCATCGCGACCCTCGGCGTCGGACTGCTGCTCAAGGGCTACCTCGACAACGGCTACGACGGCCCGGCCGGCGAGAGCGCGCCCGCTCTCGTCCAGACGCTCGGCTATCAGCGGGTCGGTCCGGTGCCGGTGTCCTTCCTGCTGCTGCTCGCCGTGACCGCGGCGGCCTGGTTCGCCCTCTCGCGTACCCGGTTCGGCCACCACCTGGTGGCCGTCGGGGGCGATCCGGAGGTCGCCCGGCTCTCCGGCGTCCGCAACGACCGGGTCCTCGTCACGGCCCACGTGCTGTGTTCCCTCTGTGCCGGGCTGGCCGGCGTCTATCTGGCCAGCCGGCTCGGCTCCGGCGCCCCACGGGTGGGCACCGAAGGGCTCTACGACCTGGAGTCCATCGCCGCGGTGGTCCTCGGTGGCACCGCCCTCGCGGGCGGGCGCGGGGGCGTCCTCGGCACGATCGGCGGCGTGCTGCTGCTCGCCAGCATCGACGCGGTCTTCAACCAGCTCGAGGTCGACGCGTTCTTCAAGCAGGTGATCCGTGGCGTGATCATCATCGCCGCGGTCGCCGTCTACGCCCGACGGGCCATGCGAAAGGCGGGGTCCTGACCATGCGGGTCGCCGAGCGCCGTCCGCTCACTTTCCGGATCCGCCCCGACGGGATCGCGCCGATCGCCGCGCTCCTGGCGGTGCTGCTGATCATCATCGCGTTCGTGCAACCCGACTTCCTCGCCCCCGGGTCGCTGATGTCGTTCCTGGGTCGCTCCGCGCCGATTATCCTGCTCGCCGCCGGTCAGTACTTCGTGATCGTCAGCGGGGAGTTCGACCTCTCGGTGGGCTCCCTCGTCACGGCGCAGGTCGTCGTGGCCGCCCGCCTCATCGACAGCGACCCGTCGCGCACCTGGCCGGTGGTCGCGTTGCTGCTCGTCGGCGGCGCGTTCGTCGGGCTGGTCAACGGTCTGGTCACCACGGTGCTGCGGGTGCCCTCCTTCATCACCACCCTGGGCATGTTCCTGATCCTCGTCGGCGCCGTGTACCTGTGGTCCGACGGCGCGCCGAAGGGCGGCCTCTCCGAGGAGTTCCGCCGGTTCGGTCGACGGGCCATCGAGGACGTGCCGCTGCTCGGCCGGATCCCGTACGCGCTGCTCGTGCTGGTGGTCGTCGCCGCGATCGCCGTGGTGCTGACGCGTTCGGACTTCGGCCGCACGCTCGTCGCCGTCGGGGACAATCCGCGCACCGCCGAGTTGAGCGGCGTACGCGTCGGTCTCACCAAGACGATCGCGTTCGTGCTCAGCGGTGTCGCGGCAGCGGTCGCGGCGATCCTGCTCGGCGGGTACAGCGGTGTGTCGTTCCAGGCCGGCGTCGGCCTGGAGTTCGCCGCGATCACCGCCGTCGTGCTTGGCGGGGTCGCCCTCGGCGGCGGTCGCGGTTCGGTCGTCGGGGCGATGCTCGGCGCACTGACCCTCGAGACGCTCTTCGCGCTGATGAACTTCACCGGCGTCTCCGGTGCCCTCAGATCGACCGTCCAGGGCATCATCATCCTGCTCGCCGTGGCGGTCTCGGCTTCGCGTTCCTCCTCCTCAAGATAAAGGTGATTCGATGAGACGATCCATGACCGCCCTGGCCGCGGCCGGTGTGCTGACGCTGGCCGCCGCCGGGTGCGCCACGGACGAGCCGACCGCGTCCCCGTCCGGCAGCGCGTCCGCCGCCCCTGGGTCGGGCACCGGGGAACAGTCCAAGTTCTTCGTGCAGGCCGACTACGACAACGAGCTGGCGCTGCTCGACGCCGCCCCGACGGGCCCGGCGGACAAGCCGTGGGAGCAGGTGCTCAACCCGAAGATGGTGGACACCGCCAAATTCAAGAAGGCCGGTCCGCACAAGATCTGCTTCTCGAACGCGGCGCTGAACAACCCGTGGCGGCAGGTCGGGTTCAAGACCATGCAGGCCGAGGTCGAGGCGCAGCGTTCCCGCATCAGCGAGTTCGTGCACGTCGACGCCGAGGGCAAGGACCAGAAGCAGATCGCCGACATCAACGATCTGCTCGGCAAGAGCTGCGACGCGCTCATCGTGTCGCCGAACACCACCGCCACGCTCACCCCGGCCGTCGAGGCTGCCTGCAAGGCCGGCCTGCCGGTGGTCGTCTTCGACCGGGGCGTCAACACGACCTGCCCGGTGACGTTCATCAACCCGGTGGGTGGCTACGGCTTCGGCCACGTCGGCGCGAAGTTCGTCAGCCAGAAGA
The DNA here is from genome assembly GCF_049841635.1 of Micromonospora sp. DT44. Lineage (NCBI taxonomy): Bacteria > Bacillati > Actinomycetota > Actinomycetes > Micromonosporales > Micromonosporaceae > Micromonospora > Micromonospora sp. DT44. The sequence continues at coordinate 19,769 of NZ_JBNCKS010000056.1, forward strand.
TGAAGCCCGGCGGCAAGCTGCTGGCGCTGCGCATCCTGCCCGGCGTCGACGTGTTGGAGACCCGCTGGTCGGCCGCGAAGATCGCGCTGGACAAGGCGAAGGTCGACGTCGTGGGCGTGGAGTTCACCGACGGCGACCCCGCCAAGACCAAGAAGATCGTGAACGACTACATCCAGCGGTACGGCAACATCGACGGGGTCTGGATGGATGCCGGAGCGGTCGCCGTGGCGGCGGTCGAGGCGTTCCAGGACGCCGGCAAGCCCGTGCCGCCGATGAACGGCGAGGACCAGCTCGACTTCCTGAAGCTCTGGAAGGACAAGCAGCTCACCGCCATCGCGCCGACCTACCCGACGTACCAGTGGCGGACGCCGATCATCGCGGCGCTGAGCATCCTCGACGGTACCCAGGTCTCCAGCCCGTGGAAGCTGCCGCAGCCCACGATCACCCAGGACAACCTGGACCAGTACCTCGACGCGAGCATGCCGCCGCTGCACTATGCGATGTGCGGCTGCCGCGACCTGCCCGGCTATCCCCAGCGCTGGAAGTAGGTCGCGGTGTACGCCATTGGCGTCAACCCCTGGGTGTGGGCCTCGCCGGTCGACGACGAGGCCCTCGCCCGGTTGATCCCGCGGATCGCCTCGTTCGGGTTCGACGCGGTCGAACTGCCGATCGAGCAGCCCGGCGACTGGGATCCCGTCCGCACGCGGGACCTGCTGGCCGAGCACGGCCTCGCCGCGGCCGGGGTCTGCGCGGTCACCCCGCCCGGGCGGGACCTGGTGGACACTACGCCGGCCGTCGTCGAGTCGACCGTCGCGTACCTCATGGGGTGTGTGGCGAGCGCGGCGGCGGTCGGCGCGCCCTGCGTCGGCGGCCCGGTGTACGCGGCCGTCGGACGTACCTGGCGGATGTCGACGGCGGCCCGCGCGGCCTGCTACGCCGACTTCCGGCGGGCGCTCGCGCCGGTCGCGGACCGGGCCGGCGAGTGTGGCGTGAGCGTCGGTGTCGAGGCGCTGAACCGCTACGAGACGAGCGTGGTCAACACCGTCGAGCAGACGATCGAGATGATCGACGGCCTGCCCCCGAGCGTCGGCATCATGATCGATACGTACCACATGAACATTGAGGAGGCAGACCCTTACGCGGCCCTCGCGCTGGCCGGTCCGCACATCAAGCACGTCCAGGTCAGCGGTACCGATCGGGGCGCTCCCGGCACGGACCACTTCGACTGGCCCCGCTTCTTCTCCGTCCTGCGGGGCACCGCCTACCGAGGTGCGGTCTGCATCGAGTCGTTCACGGCCGACAACGCGACCATCGCCACCGCGGCGTCGATCTGGCGGCCCCTGGCCCCCACCCAGGACCGCCTCGCCGTCGACGGCCTGCACCACCTCCGCAAAGTCGTCGCCTGACCGGGCGTCGGCACGCCCATTTTGTTAGCGCTAACCCCACCACCCCACCTCTACCCCCCAGGAGACCGTCCCGTGTCCGTCTCATCCATCGCTGTGGCGCGCAGGCTCCTCGCCGGCGCCGCCACGGCGGCACTGACCGCTCTGGTCGCCATCACCGCCTCGGCCACACCGGCCGCCGCGGCGACCACCACCCTCTACGCGTCCCCGTCCGGCGGCGGCAGTACCTGCTCCGCCAGCCAGCCGTGCTCGCTGGCCGGCGCCCAGGCCGCCGTCCGGACGCTCAACAGCTCCATGTCCGGCGACATCGTCGTGGAACTGGCCGACGGCGTGTACCGGCTCACCTCGCCGCTGCGGCTGACCGCCGCCGACTCCGGCACAGGCGGCTACCAGGTGATCTGGCGGGCGGCCGCCTCGGCCCGCCCGACGATCAGCGGCGCGCGGGCGGTCACCGGCTGGTCGCTCGTCGACTCCGCGAAGAACATCTGGCGGGCCAGCGTCCCCACCGGGCTGGACAGCCGCCAGCTCTACGTCAACGGCGCCATCGCCACCCGGGCGCGTACCGCCGTCAACCGCGCCGACTTCACCTTCACCACCAGCGGCATGCGGTTCAGCAACAGCGCGCTGAGCTACCTGAACAACGTCGGTAACCAGAGCCGGGTCGAGGTGGAGAGCGTCGGCTCGTTCACCGACCGGTACTCGCCCGTGCAGAGCATCAGCGGGAACTTCCTGACGATGCAGCAGCCGGCGTGGAACAACAACACGTTCGGCTTCGACACCCTGTCCCGTCCGCACCGGGCCGGCCCGTTCTACCTGGCCAACGCGTACGAGTTCCTCGACTCGGCGGGGGAGTGGTATCTCAACCCGGGCAGCGGGCAGCTCAACTACATCCCGCTCGCCGGGCAGAACATGAACAGCGTGAGCGTGGAGCTGCCGCAGCTTCAGTCCCTGGTCAACGTGGGCGGCACGTACGACGCGCCCGCGCACCACATCTCGTTCAGCGGCATCACCTTCACCGGTACGAGCTGGCTCGGCCCGAGTAGCAGCAACGGCTTCGCCGACCAGCAGACCGGCGCCCACATCGTCGGCACCTGGGCCCGCCCGTCCGACGCGTTGACCTCCTGCCAGGAGGGTTGCCCGCTGTTCGAGGCCACCCGGCCGAGCTGGGCCCAGATGCCCGCGGCCGTGCAGGTGTCGGCCGCCAACACCATCTCCTTCAGCGACTCCCAGTTCGTCAACCTGGGTCAGACGGCCATCGGCATCGGCAACGACGCCAACGCCCACGCGAGCGGTGTCGGCCTGGGCACCAGCAACATCACGGTCACCCGTTCCGAGATCGCCCGCAACTCGGCCGGCGGCATCGTGGTCGGCGGTGTACGCGCCGACGCCCACCACCCCGGCGACCAGCGGATGGTCAACCGGAACGTCACCATCAGCAATAACCGCGTGCACGACCTGGGCGTGGAGTACCGGGGCGTGGTGTCGATCCTGACCACCTACGTCAACACCTCGCTGGTCTCGCAGAACGAGGTCTACAACATGCCGTACACCGGGCTGTCGGTCGGCTACGGCTGGGGCGCCAACGACGCCGGTGGCAGCCAGCACTACGCCAACCGGGGCCTCTACAACTACCAGCCGCGCTACTCCACGGCCACCACCGCGTCGAACAACCAGGTCATCGGCAACTACGTGCACGACGTGATGCAGCAGATGACCGACGGCGGGTGCATCTACACGCTCTCGGCGAACCCGGGCGGGACGATCAACCAGAACTACTGCCTGCGGACGAACGGCTGGTTCGGGCTCTACTTCGACGAGGGCTCGCGTTACTACACCGCCCGCAACAACGTGTTCTCCTCCACCGGCACCTGGGCCACCGCGAACTACTACTACGCGGAGAACATGGGCAACTTCACCGTCACCAACAACTGGTCGACCAACGGCAGCACCAACGTGACGAACGGCGACCGGGGCAACGTGGTCAACAGCAACGTCACGGTCTCCAACGGGAACTGGCCGTCCGGCGCGCAGTCCGTGATCGCGGCGGCCGGCGTCCAGAGTGGCGGCAGCACCGATCCGCAGAGCGGGCAGATCGTGGGCGTCCAGTCGGGCCGCTGCGCCGAGATCGGCGGATCCGTCACGACCAACGGCACGCAGGCCCAGCTCTGGGACTGCATCAGCGGGGCCACCAACCAGCGGTGGACGGTGACCGCCAGCCGGCAGCTCATGGTGTACGGCAACAAGTGCCTGGACGCCTCCGGCGCGGGCACCGCCAACGGCACCAAGGTGGTGATCTGGGACTGCAACGGCCAGGCCAACCAGCAGTGGAACGTCAACGCCAGCGGCACGATCACCGGCGTGCAGTCGGGCCTCTGCCTGGACGCGAACGGCGCCGCGACGGCGAACGGCACGAAGCTCATCCTCTGGTCGTGCAACGGCGGCACCAACCAGCAGTGGCAGTTGCGCGGCTGAACCAGGGCTCGTCCCGGCAGGCGGTCCCCGTCGGTCACCCGAGACCGACGGGGGCTGCCCCTGCCCGTCGACCGCCGGCCGAGCCCATCCTCAATACGTCGAGACATGGAAGCAGTTGAATTCGTCGAAACGGCTCCGTAATATGACCGGCGTCTGCTGTTAACGCTAACAGTGGTCGTGCTCATGACGGAGCCCGCCTCATCCGGGCGGCCGTCCTCCGTGGATGGCACTATCGAAAGGACGCTCCCGTATGAAGCGAATCCGAGCCCGTCACTGGGGGCGGGCAGCGGCGGCCGGGCTCCTCGTGGCCGCCGCCCTCGTGGGCCTGCGGGCCCCCGGGGCCCAGGCGCTGGAGAACGGCGTCGCCCGGACACCCCCGATGGGGTGGAACAGCTGGAACTCCTTCGGTTGCAACATCAACGAGGGGTTGATCCGGCAGACCGCCGACGCGATGGTCAGCAACGGAATGCGCGATCTCGGCTACCAGTACGTCGTGGTCGACGACTGCTGGTTCAACCCGAACCGCGACAGCTCCGGCAACCTCCAGGGCGACCCGACCCGCTTCCCGAGCGGAATGAAGGCGCTCGGCGACTACCTGCACGCCCGGGGGTTGAAGTTCGGCCTCTACCAGGTGCCGGTGGACAAGACCTGCGCCCAGTACTTCAACAGCTACCCCGGCGCGACCGGCAGCCAGGGTCACGAGGCGCAGGACGCCCGGCAGTTCGCCGCCTGGGGCGTCGACTTCCTCAAGTACGACTGGTGCTCGCCGAACGGCAGCATCAACGACCAGGTCACCACGTTCGCGAAGATGCGCGACGCGCTGGCCGCGACCGGCCGGCCGATCGTCTACAGCATCAACTCCAACAGCATCCACGCCAAGACCGGCCCGCAGCGCAACTGGGGCGACGTGGCGAACATGTGGCGCACCACCGAGGACATCACCAACGCGTGGGACACCGGCCAGACCAATGGCTACCCGATGGGCATCCAGAACATCATCAACGTGACCGTCCCGCTGGCCTCGTACGCGCGCCCCGGTGGATTCAACGACCCGGACATGATGGAGGTCGGCCGGGGCGGTATGAACGACACCGAGATGCGCAGCCACTTCGCGATGTGGGCGATGATGGCCTCGCCGCTGATCGCCGGCAACGACGTCCGCAACATGAACGCCGCGACGCAGACGATCCTCAAGAATGCCAACCTGATCGGCATCAACCAGGACGCCCTGGGCTTGCAGGCCGGCCAGGTGTCGTTCGACGGCACCCGTCGCGTGCTGGCCAAGCGGCTGGCCAACGGTGACGTCGCGGTCGCGCTGTTCAACCAGAGCGGTTCGACGACGACGATCTCCACGACGGCCGCCGCCGTTGGCAAGTCCGGCAGCTCCTTCACCCTGGTGGACGCCTGGAACAACACCACCAGCACGAGCACCGGCTCCATCTCCGCCAGCGTCCCGGCGCACGGCACGGTGGTGTACCGGGTCAGTGGCGGCGACACCAGCACCCCGCCGCCGACCACGCCGCCGCCGACCACCACGCCGCCGCCGACCACCTCCTTCGCGCTGGCGAGCGTTGCCTCCGGCCGCTGCCTGGACGTCCCGCAGAGCAACACCACCAACGGCACCCAGCCGGTGATCTGGGACTGCAACGGGGCTGCCAACCAGCGGTGGACGGCCAACGGGCAGATCCTCCAGGCGCTCGGCAAGTGTCTGGACGCACCCACCAACGCCAGCGCCGGCAGCAAGGTCCAGATCTGGGACTGCAACGGCGGCGCCAACCAACGGTGGACGTTCAACTCGAACGGCACGATCAGCGGAGCGTCGTCGGGCCTCTGTCTCGACGTCAACAACAACGCGACCGCCAACGGCACCACGGTGCTCCTCTGGACCTGCACCGGGGCCTCCAACCAACGCTGGACCCGGCGCTAGCCACACCGCGCTGACAGCTCGACAGGTCCGGTCCGGGGCGGCACGGCCCCGGACCGGACCTGTCGTCGTCCGGCCCGGTGAAGCCGGGCGCGGACGTGTACCGGTGCGGGCCCGCCCCGTGGAGGGCGTACCCGGATCAGGAGGCGGGAGGCGCGAGGGACCGGCGTCGGCGCAGCGGCATCGCGACGAGCGACGGTTCGGCGGCCCCGCCGTCCAGGAGCAGTTCGACCGCGCGCCTCCCCATCTGCTCGTGCGGTAGCGCGGTGGTCGCGAGGCTGGGACGTAGCCAGGCGGCGATCGGATCGTCGTCGAACGAGATCACCGAGATGTCGTCCGGGACGGTCAGGCCCGCCTCGCCGAGTGCCTGGTAGGCGCCGAACGCCAGCCGGTCGTTCATGCAGATGATGGCGCTTGGTCGTTGGGGCCGGTTCAGCAGGGCGCGGGTGGCGGCGTAGCCGTGCTCGGGCAGCCACTCGATGCAGAAGGACTCCGCCAGGAGGGTGACGCCCGCGTCGCTCAGCGCCTGCTGGATGCCGTGCAGGCGGGCCCGGGCGGCGAGGGAGATCTCCTGGTCGCCCTCCTTGATCCGGTTGCGGCCGATGAGCCCGATGGCGTCGCGGTGGCCGTACTCCAGCAGGGCGGTGGCGACCGCGCGACCGGCCCGGTCGTCGTCGGGAAGCACGCAGGGCAGGTTGTCCGAGCTGGTGGCGTTGAGCAGCACCACCGGGCCGCCGAGGATGGCGGGGGGCACCGTGAGCCGCCGGGTGGCCATCGCCGCGTAGATCACCCCGTCGACCTGCCGGTCGAGCATGGCCTCGATGGCGTACTGCTCGAAGGTGGCATCGCCCTGCGTCTCGGTGATGAGCAGCACGTGGTCGCGTTCCCGGGCCGCGTCGAGTGCGCCGCGGATGAGGCCGCCGGCGAAGCGGGTGGTGGCGACGATGTCGGAGACGAACGCGATGGTCGCGGTCTTGCGGGTACGCAGGCTGCGTGCCGCCAGGTTGGGCCGGTAGCCCAGCTCCTCGGCGGCGGCGAACACGCGCTGGTGTGCCTCGGCCGAGAGCCGGGTGCCCTCCCTGCCGTTCAGCACCATCGACGCGGCGGTCTTGGACAGCCCGGCCCGCCGTGCGACGTCGGCCAGGGTTGCTCTGTTGCGGCCCATCAGTCCTCCGAATCAGGCGCGGCGCCACGGGCTCCCGCTCCCGCCCATCATGATGCGTCGGCGCTCGGAGCCCGGCCCCGGTCGGGTCGGGCGTGGTGTGAACCCGATGTTTCCGGACCGTTGCCAGGTTGTCCTTGACAGCCTCCGGTGTCACGCGCATGCTCTGCTAAATCAGTTTAGCGGCCACTTTTGGCGCGTCGGAAGACGCCGTCGGTCGCCTGCTGAGTCGGTACGCGAGCGCGGCGGCGCGAGGTGGTCACGGTGTACGTGTCGTGGCTGCCCGCCCGTCGCGAAGGTCCCGGTGGAGCCGTCGCGCGGCCGTGGGTCGTGGGACGCGCGGAGGAACATAGGAGTCATGACATGGCACATACGCTGACGACATTCCCGCGACGCGGCGCGCTGGTCCTCGGACCGCTGCTGGTGCTGGGGCTCGCCGCCACGGCGTGCAGCGCGCCCGGAGCCGACCGGTCGTCGACCGCCGGGCCCGACGCCGCCGTCAAGACGGACCTGGGCACCGAGCCGGTCACTCTCCAGATGTACGCGGAGACCGGCTTCCCGCTGGCCAAGGCACTGGCCGACGAGTTCTCCAAGCAACACCCGAACGTCACGTTCAATATCCGCGAGGACCAGTTCACGGTCATCGTGGAGAACGCACCGCGCGTGATGGCCTCGGACAACGCGCCCGACATCATCCGGCTTCCCACGATGGTCGACCTCGTGAAGGACGACCTGCTCAAGAACCTCGACCCGTACGTCACCGCGTACGGCTGGGACAGGTTCCCCGCCTCGCAGCTCGTGCAGTTGCGCGTCGGCGACGAGACGCGGGGCGTCGGATCGCTCTACGGCATGGGGCTCGGCTACAGCGTCACCGGAGTCTTCTACAACAAGAAGCTGGCCGCCCAGGTCGGCATGTCCCAGCCGCCGGCCACGGTCGCGGAGTTCGAGCAGCTGCTGGCGAAGGCGAAGACCAGCGGGGTCCAGCCGATCATGCAGTTCAACAAGAACACCGCGGGCATCAACTTCCCGCACCAGGCGCTGCAGAACCAGTTCGGCGACCCGGCCCAGGTGGCCGACTGGATCTTCCAGAAGCCGGGAGCCACCTTCGACACGCCGGCCGCGCTGAAGGCCACCCAGACCATCCAGAAGTGGGCGCAGGCCGGCTACTTCACCAAGGACGCCAACGCCCTGGACTACGCGGGCATGGTCGGGCAGTTCCAGAAGGGCAACGGCCTGTTCATGTTCAACGGCGACTGGGAGTCGGCGAACCTCGACAAGACGATGCCCGGCAACGTGGGCTTCTTCCTGTTCCCCGGCGAGGCCCCCGGCGCCAAGCACGTGGCGATGTCCGCCCCCAACACCTTCGGGGTCTCGGCCAAGGCCAAGAACCCGGACGCCGCCGCGTTCTTCCTGAACTGGGTCCACACCAACGCCAAGGCGCGGGAGATCGCCGTGACGGTCGGCGGGTCCAGCCCGGGCGGCCCGAGCGACCTTCCGGTGCCGGCCGCCGCCCCGAACACCGTGCTGGCCGAGACCCTCAAGGCGGCGCAGCAGCTCGGTGCCGAGAACGGCGCGGTCGACTTCACCGCGAACGCGACCGGCGGCATCTTCGCCGCCGCGATCACGCCCGAGATGCAGAAGCTGGTCGCCGGCCAGCAGACGCCCGAGGGGTACGTCAAGGCGGTCCAGGCCGAGTACGAGAAGGAACTGTCCCGATGACGTCTGCCCTCGGCAGCGCACCACCAGGGCGGGACGGCCGGGTGTCGTCCGTGGGTCGTCCCGCCCGTCCCGCGGCCGCGCGGGCCCACCGACGCCGGTGGGCCCGCGCGGCCGGGACCGGCTGGTTGTTCGTCCTGCCCGCCTTCGTGATGTACGCGGTCTTCGTCCTGCGGCCCCTCGCCCTGACCGTCCAGTACTCGCTCTACGACTGGAACGGGATCGGGGTCGCCCGCTGGGCGGGCCTGGACAACTACGTCACGGTCTTCACCGACAGCGACCTACTGAAGATCATCTCCAACGCGATCATTCTGATCGTCTTCTTCAGCCTCATCCCGGTCGCGCTCGGGTTGCTGGTGGCGAGCGTGGTCCGCCGGATCACCACCGGCGCGTTCGGCACCGTGGTCCGGACGATCCTGTTCCTACCCCAGGTCATTCCCCTGGTGGCGGCCGGCATCGCGTGGAGTTGGCTGCTCTCGACCAACGGGCTGGTCAACCAGGTGCTGCGCGCCGTCGGGCTGGGTGGCGTGGCCCGCGCCTGGCTGGGCGACTTCGACACCGCGCTGCCCGCCGTCGGGGTGATCGGGGCGTGGGTCCTGCTCGGCCTCTGCACGATCCTGCTGGTGACCGGGATGAGCAAGATCGATCCCGCGCTCTACGAGGCCGCCCGTCTGGACGGCGCGGGCCCGGTCCGCGAGTTCCTCGCGGTGACCCTGCCCAGCCTGCGTCAGGAGATCGGGGTCTGCCTCACCGTCACGATCATCGCCGCGTTGGCCAGCTTCGACATCGTCTACATCTCCACCAGCGGCGGACCGGGACTGCAGACCACCGTCCCCGGTCTGGAGATCTACCGGCTGGCCTTCTCGCAGCGTCAGGTGGGGTTGGCCTCGGCGCTCGCCGTCGTACTGATGTTCCTGGTGCTGGCCTTCGTGCTGCCGATCCAGCGACTGACCCGGGGGGAGAAGCCGTGAACCTGAGCCGACGTGAGCAGCTGACCGGTCGGGTCTTCCTGATCGCCCTGATCCTCGTAACCCTGCTGCCGTTCGGGAGCATGCTCTCGGCTGCCCTGCAACCGCGCGGCACCGTGCCCGACGGTCTCGCCTGGCCGTCGGACCCGCAGTGGGGCAACTTCGCCGACGCGTTCACCGCCGCCAACATGGGCGCACTGCTGCGCTCCAGCCTGCTCATCGTGGCGGGCGTCGTACCGGTGTCCGTGCTGATCGCCACCATGGCCGGTTTCGGGCTGGGTCAGTTGCGGGTGCCCGGCGGCCGGCTCGTCTTCGGTCTGCTGCTGCTCGGCCTCACGCTGCCCTTCGAGGCCGTCGTCACCCCGCTCTACTACCAGATGCAGGACCTCGGCCTGCTCAACACCCGGTGGGCCATCATCCTGCCGCTGATCGGCCTCTACATGCCGTTCGCGGTGTTCTGGATGCGCGCCCACTTCACCAACGTGCCGGTCGAGCTGTCCGAGGCCGCCCGGGTGGACGGCAGCAGCACCTGGCAGCTGTTCTGGCGGGTCCAGGTGCCGCTGGCCCGCCCGGCCATCGCCTCGCTGACGATCCTGATGTTCCTCTGGACGTGGAACCAGTTCCTGCTCGCGATCGTGCTGGTCGACGACGCCACCAAACGCACGATGGCCGGAGCGCTCGGCGCGTTCCAGGGCCAGTGGGGCACCGACCTGGTGCTGCTGTGCGCTGGCTCGCTGCTGATCCTCACACCTACCCTCATCGTGTTCCTGATCTTCCAGCGACAGTTCATCAAGGCCCTGATCCAGGGCTCACTGAAGGGATAGGCAGTGGCCACGCAGCCGCAGATCCACGGCGACGTCGACGAGCGCTACGGGCGCGTCGCCGACGCGTTCCGCGACAACTTCACCCTCCGCGGTGAGGTCGGCGCCGCGGTCACCCTCTACGTGCGCGGCCGCAAGGTCGTCGACCTGTACGGCGGGCTGGCCGACACCCGCACGGGGCGCCCCTGGACGCCGCACACGCCGGTCGTCGTCTTCTCCTGCACCAAGGGGATCCTGGCGATCTGCGCGTACCTGCTCGCCCAGCAGGGACGCCTCGACCTCGACGCGCCCGTGACGCGTTACTGGCCGGAGTTCGGTCAGCACGGCAAGGCGGACATTCCCGTGCGGTGGCTGCTCACCCACCAGTCCGGCCTGCCGGCGCTGGACCGGCCGCTGACCCTCGACGAGGTGCTCGCGTGGGACCCGGTCATCGCGGCGATCGAGGCGCAGACCCCACTGTGGCAGCCGGGTACGGCGCACAGCTACCACTCGATGACCTACGGGTGGCTCGTCGGCGAGGTCATCCACCGAGTCACCGGTCAGCTCCCCGGCGCGTACTTCCGCGACACCGTCGCCGGCCCGCTGGGACTGCGTACGTGGCTCGGGCTGCCCGCCGCCGAGCGCGACGGCGTCGCCTGGAATCTGGCCCCACCACCGGACGCCGATCCGTTCGTCGACCCGGTCGCTGAGCGGGGGATCACCATGGGCGGCGCGTTCGCCTTCCCCGCCGACGCCGACGGTCTGGTCAGCTTCAACGACCCGGACATCCAGGCGGCCGGCATTCCGGGTGCGGGTGCGGTGAGCACCGCGGACGGCCTCGCCCGCCTCTACGCGGCCTGCGTGTCCGACGTGGGCGATGGACCCCTGCTCACCGGGGCGTCGGTCGACGACGCGGTCGTCGTCCGCTCGCGGGGGCAGCAACGGCACGGCCCGCCCGACACCGGCCAGCGCTGGGGCACCGGCTTCCTGCTGCACTCCGAGCCGGCCCGGCCGCTGCTGGGGGAGCGCAGCTTCGGCCACGACGGGGCCGGCGGCAACCTCGCCTTCGCCGACGCGTACCACGAGGTGGGGTTCGGTTACGTGGTCAACCAGATGTACGGCGCGGGCGACGAGCGCGCCAACCGGCTCGCCGCCGCCGTCCGCTCCTGCCTCGACGCCTGAGGCGGGCACAGGCGAGCACCCCCGGAGCAGCGCGGTCATCCGCGTCGCCCCGGGGGTGCCCAGGGGGTGAGCTGAGAGGGGACGGGTCAGCTCGCGGTGCAGGTCGGAGTGGCGGACGGGCCGGCGCCGGTGCCCTGGAAACCGAACTCCGTGCTGCCGCCCGCGCCGATCTGGCCGTTGTAGTCGACGTTGCGGAAGTCCACCGCGCCCGAGGAACCGCTGGCCTGCGCGCTCCAGGTGTTGGTGACGGCGGCGCCCGAGGGCAGCGTGATCCGGACCGACCAGCCCCGGACGGCCGTCGAGCCGGCGTTGACCTTGACCGTGGCGACGAAGCCACCGTTCCAGGAGTTCAGCGACACCGAGGCGGTGCAGCCGCTACCGGTGGGCGGAGGAGTGGTCGGCGGAGGAGTGGTGGGCGGAGGAGTGGTGGGCGGCGGCGTGGTCGGGGTGCCGGTGCCCGCGTTGAGGGCGTTGAGGACGGAGGTGTACGCCGCCTTCTTGTTGCCCGACCGGTCGAACAGCAGCGGGTTGTCGTTACTGCGCCACGAGTCGCTGTCCCGGACCCCCCACACCGTGATGCCGGTGCAGCGGGGGATGGCCATGCAGGCCCGGGTCACCTGGGCGTAGGCGTTGGCCTGGTTGGAGCCCTGTGCGATGTCCAGCTCGGTGATCTGGACGTCGACGCCGAGGTCGGCGAAGCGTTGCAGGTTGGCCTGGTAGTCACCCGGCACTGTGGTGCCCAGGTGGGACTGGAAGCCGACGCAGTCGATCGGTACGCCGCGGGACTTGAAGTCGCGCACCATGTTGTAGATGCCGGTTGACTTCGCGTTGATGCCGTCGGTGTTGTAGTCGTTGTAGCAGAGCTTGGCGCCCGGGTCGGCGGCGCGGGCGGCGCGGAAGGCCACTTCGATCCAGTCGTTGCCGGTGCGCTGCAGGTTCGAGTCACGCCGCCCGCCGGAGCCGCCGTCGGCGAACGCCTCGTTCACCACGTCCCAGGCGTAGATCTTGCCCCGGTAGTGGGTGGCGACCTGGGTGACGTGGTTGATGGCGGCGTTACGCAGCGCGGTGCCGGACATGCCCTGCGCCCAACCCGGCTGCTGCTGGTACCACAGCAGCGTGTGGCCGCGGACGATCATGCCGTGCGACTGGGCGTGGGCGACGATCTGGTCCCCGCCGCTGTAGTTGAACCGACCCTGCTGGGGCTCGGTGGCGTCCCACTTCATCTCGTTCTCGGGAGTGAGCTGGTTGAACTCCCGGTTCACGATGCCAGCGAACTGGCTGTCGGACAGCTTGAAGGCGGGTACCGCGGCGCCGTAGTAGCGGCCCTTCTCGGCCGACGAGGCGCCCAGCGTGGTGCCGGCGTTGGCGGTCGAGGTCACCGCCACCGTCGCGGCGACCGCCGCGAGGGTGGCCGCAAGCGGCACCAGCACCCGACGGCCCCGGAACCGGGGTCGCGGTGCGCGTTCGTCGGGGATCTTGTCCATGGTCCTGCCTTTCGACAAATGGTGGCGGCGGAGTCGAGGTCGGGCTGCCCGCCCGGCAAAGGGCTGCCGGGGGTCGTACCGGGCGAGATTCGGCGGTGCCCGGGACGGTCCGACGGGTCGACAGCGGTGCTACCTGCGGGGTAAACGTCACGATGGACTGCCGCGTGCGCGGACGCGGGAATGACGTACGCCGGACAGGTGTGACTCGGACAGCTCACCGGCCGTCGACCGGGTCGTGGGACCCGATGCCCTTCGAGGTGCCGGTGGTTCCGAACGGGAGGGACGTGCCCTCGACTCCTTGGCGGAACATAGCATGTTATCGATAACATGCTCAAGGCGACCGGTGGCCGTGCGGCAGACCCCGCCGCTGACGACGTCGGTGGCCGTCCCGGACCGGAGGCGGTCAGCGGGTTTTTTGGTCGGACGTATCGTGCCCGAAGTGCGAATAACGATGCCACAACATGCCGGTAAGACCTTGGCAACACGAGTGTGACCATGGCAAGGTAACGCCTGATCATTGCAAACATCTGATCTATCGTGCGGGCAATGCGGGGCGTGGCTCGTGCGTGACTTCCTGGGGAGGTCCGGTTGCGAGCGAGAGCGTCAATCACCGGCGGCGGCGCGTGCCGAGCCGGGAGAGACACAGTGGACGACGGTCGGGCCCGGCGATGAGCGCCGTCGAGGCGACCGATCAGGCCCACAGCGGCGCGCTCAGCGACTGGTTGCGCGAGCGGATCTCCCACGCGCTGTCCGAGTTCACCGCCGCGACCGCGCTCGTCGTCCTGTTCGTCGCGCTGAGCTTCGCCAGTCCTTACTTCCTGACCGCGGACAACCTGTTCAACATCGGCGCGCAGACCGCGGTGATCGCCATCATCGCCGCCGCGCAGACGATGGTCATCATCACCAAGGGCATCGACCTGTCGGTCGGCTCGGTCGCCGCGCTCGCCGGCGTGGCGGGCGCGATGGTCGTACGGGACCTGGGTTTTCCGCTCCTCGCGGCCACGGCGGTCGCGATCGGTGTCGGCGCCCTGGCGGGTCTGCTGAACGGGCTGCTGGTCACCGTCGCCCGGATACCCCCGTTCATCGCGACCCTGGGGACGATGTCGGTCGGCCGAGGGCTGGTCTTCATCATCACCGGCGCGGTCGGCGTCTACGGGCTGCCCAAGTCGTTCCAGCTCCTGGGCAACGGCGAGATCATCGGCATTCCGTTCGCCGTCGTGATCACCGCCCTGGTCGCCGTCGGGGTCGCCTTCCTGCTCTCGCAGACCCGTTTCGGGCAGTACACCTACGCGATGGGTTCCAACCTGGAGGCGGCCCGCCGCTCGGGCATCCCGGTGGGCCGCTACCTGACCTACGTGTACGTCCTGGCGGGTGTCCTGGTCGGCCTCGGCGGCATGATCGCCGCCTCCCGGGTCAACTCCGGGCAGCCGAACTACGGCATCTCGCTGGAACTCGACGTCATCGCCGCCGCGGTCATCGGCGGCGCCAGCCTGTTCGGCGGGCAGGGCCGGATCGTGGGGACCATCATCGGCGCCTTCCTCATCGCCCTGGTCCGCAACGGCGCCGTCCTGCTCGACATCAGCATCCACTACCAGCAGGTGATCGTCGGCCTGATCATCTGGGCTGCCGTCTACTTCGACCAGTACCGCCGTCGGCGGCTGGAGTCACGGGGCTGACATGCCGTTCCCGCAGCTCAACCGAGGAAGGACGCACACCATGGCACACACCACCACTCGCCGACGTCCAAGAGGCCACTTCCTGCGTGCGCAGGCGATCATCGCCGCCGCCGCCGCGGCCGCTCTGCTCAGCGCCTGCGGCGGGGTCGAGGTCCGCGACGGAGGCGACGGCGCGACCAAGGACGCCTCCGGGCCGTTGAAGCTCGCCGTCGTGCCCAAGGCCGTCGGGGCCGACTACTGGAACACGGTGAAGGCGGGCGCCGAGTGCGCCGCGCAGCGCGCCGGTAACGTCACCGTCCAGTGGGACGGGGTGACCACCGAGACCGACGTCGAGGGTCAGGTCAACCTGATCCAGAACTTCGTCACCAAGAAGGTCGACGGGATCGTCTACGCGGCCACCGACTCCCGCGCGTTGGCACCGGCCACCGACCAGGCGATCGGCGCGAACATCCCGGTCGCGATGATCGACTCGGGCACCAGCCCGCAGCCGTCGAGCGTGCCGCTCTTTGCCACCGACAACAAGGCGTCGGCCGTCGAGGCGGCCAAGCTGCTCGCCACCGAGCTGGGCCCCGGCAACCACGACGTGGCGCTGGTGGAGTTCCAGCCCGGCTCGCAGACCAACACCGAGCGGGTCGACGGCTTCAAGGAGGGCCTCAAGCAGTTCCCCAACCTCAAGCTGGTCGGCCAGCAGCCCAGCCGCAGCGACGTCAACGAGGCGCGGCGGGTCACCGAGAACATCCTCACCGCGAACCCCAACCTCGCCGGCATCTTCGCCGCCAACGAGCCGAGCGTGCTCGGCGCCGCGCAGGCCATCCAGGCGGCGGGCAAGTCCGGCAAGGTGGTCATCATCGGTTGGGACGCCGCCCCGGACGAGATCGCCGGACTGCGCAACGGCCAGATCTCGGCGCTGGTCGTGCAGAATCCCTTCAAGATGGGCTACTTCGGCGTCGACAAGATGGTCAAGCACCTCCGGGACAAGGCGCCGCTGGCGTCGGCGGACACCGGCGTCACCTTCGTCACCAAGAAGAACATCGACTCGCCGGAGATCAAGGCGGTGCTCGAGCCCAGCTGCGCCAACCCCCCGGTGCAGTGATGGCGACGACCTCCGCGCCGACGACCGACAACGACCAGCGGCGGTCTCCCGAGGAGCCGCCGGTGCTCGAAGCCCGGGGGATCGTCAAACGGTTCGGCCACGTCGAGGCGCTGCGTGGCGCCGACTTCACGGTCCATCGGGGCGAGGTCGTCGCCCTCATCGGTGACAACGGCGCCGGCAAGAGCACGCTGGTCAAGACGCTCTCCGGCGTGCACGCGCCGGACGAGGGCGAAATCCGGATCGGCGGTCGCCCGGTCCACTTCGCCACTCCGGTGGACGCCCGGCGCGCGGGGGTGGAGACGGTCTACCAGGATCTCGCGGTCGCCGACGACCTCAGCGTCGCCGCCAACCTCTACCTCGGGAGGGAGATCCTGCGGTCCGGGCCGCTCGGTCGGCTGGGGCTACTCGACAAGCGCGCCATGCGGCAGGGTGCCGCCGCGGCCCTCGACGAGTTGGGCGTACGGATCCCACGGGTCACCACGCCGATCGCGATGCTCTCCGGCGGGCAGCGGCAGTGCGTCGCGGTGGCGCGCGCGATCATCTGGGCGACGAACGTGGTCATCCTCGACGAGCCCACCGCGGCGCTGGGCGTCGTGCAGACCGAGCGGGTGCTGGACGTCGTACGGCGGGCTCGTGAGGCGGGCATGTCGGTGGTGCTGGTGAGTCACAACATGCCGCAGGTTCTGGAGATCGCCGACCGGGTGGAGGTGCTGCGTCTCGGCCGGCGGGCGGCCCGGCTGCGCGCCGACGAGGTCAGCACCGACGATCTGGTCGCGGCGATGACCGGAAGCAAGGGCTCGGAGCGGGACGAGCGGTGACGGCTCTCGCCCGCCCGTGAGCGCGCGCGGTGCACCGGGAACGGTGCCACCGACGAGCGGCACGGGCGGGCGATCAGTCGACGGCGCCGGTCACCCCTCGTCGGGCAACCCCTGGAGCGACTCCTCCACACCGATCAGGTGGTTGGCCATCCGGGTGCGGGCCCGCTCCGGGTCGCGCGCCCGGAGGGCCTTCAGGATCGCCACGTGCTCGTCGTGGGTACGCCGGTCCGCGCCCTCCTCGTGCAGGCTCCGCCAGAGCCGCCCGCGCAGGGTGCGCCCGGCGAACGCCTCGATCAAGCCGATGAGCACCGGGTTGTCGGCGTGTGCGGCGATGATCCGGTGGAACGCGATGTCGATTTCCATGATGCGCTCGTGGTCCTGCGGTGACCGGCCGGCGATCCGGGCCGCCTCGTCGAGCAGTTCGGCGGCCTGCGCCAGGGCCTCGTCGGTGATCCTGGTCGCGGCCAACCGGGCGGCCTCGCACTCGAGCAGGCGGCGGACGGTGTGGATGTGCCGTCCGTCGCCCTGCCCCTGGAAGTCGACCACGAAGCCCATCGGGGCCAGCAGTTGCGGCGCGTCGAGGTTCGTGACGTACGTGCCGTCCCCCTGGCGGATGTTGACGATGCCGAGGATCGACAGCGCGGACATCCCCTCGCGCAGCGAGCCCCGCGAGACGCCGAGGGATTCGGCGAGGTCCTTCTCGATGGGCAGCCGGTCCCCGGGCTTGAACGTCCCTTCCAGGATCATCCGCTTGATGCCGTTCACGACCTCGTCGGTGCGGGACATGACACCTCCTAGCGGCCGGCGGGGGTGGCGGCTCCACCCGCGATGACGTACGGCTCCGGAGATGACACGGTAGCCGCCTCGGCCGAGGCCCAGTAGCGGCCGTCCGGGAACCGGTACCGTTCGATCGACTCGGGGTGCATGCGGGTGGAGTAGCCGGGCGTGTCGGGCAGGACGTATCCGCTGCCCCAGCCGGTGTTCCGGATGACGCACGGATCGGTGAAGTGCTCGTGCAGGTGGTCGACGAACTCGGTGACGCGGCCGGTGAGATCCCCCGACACCGCGACGTAGTCGAGCACCGACACGTGTTGGACCATCTCGCAGAGCCCGACGCCGCCCGCGTGCGGGCACACCGGGACGCCGAACTTCGCGGCGAGCAGCAGCACCGCGACGATCTCGTTGACGCTGGCCAGCCGGCCGGTGTCCAACTGGCAGAAGTCGATGGCCTCGGCCTGGAACAACTGCTTGAACATCACCCGGTTGTGGCAGTGCTCGCCGGTGGCGACGCCGACGGGAGCGACGGCGCGGCGTACGGCCGCGTGGCCCAGGATGTCGTCCGGGCTGGTCGGCTCCTCGATCCACAGTGGTGTGAAACGGGCCAGCGCCTTGACCCACTCGATGGCCTGGTCGACGTCCCACACCTGGTTGGCGTCGAGCATCAGGTTGCGGTCCGGGCCGAGGATCTCCCGGGCGATGGTGCACCGGCGGATGTCGTCGTCGAGGTCGGCGCCCACCTTGAGCTTGACGTAACCGTAGCCGGAGTCGACGGCCTCCTGGCACAGTCGGCGCAGCTTGTCGTCGCCGTACCCGAGCCAGCCCGCCGAGGTGGTGTAGGCCGGGTAGCCGGTACGTGCCAGCTCGGCGAGGCGGTCGGCCTTCGTGCTCTGCTGGGCCCGCAGGATGTCCAGCGCCTCGTCCCGGGTCAGCGCGTCGGACAGGTAACGCAGGTCCGCGATGTCGACGAGTTGTTCGGGGGACATGTCGGTGAGCAGCCGCCACAGCGGCTTGTCGGCCAGTCGCGCGACCAGATCCCAGGCCGCGTTCAGCACGGCCGCCAGGGACAGGTGGACGACGCCCTTCTCCGGGCCGAGCCAGCGCAGCTGGGTATCGGAGGTGAGCAGGCGGTAGACCGCGCCCATGTCGGCGGCCATCGTGGCGACGTCCAGGCCGACCAGGCGGTGGGCCTGGTGGGCCGCCGCCGCCACGACGATGTCGTTGCCCCGACCGATGGTGAAGGTGAGGCCGTGGCCGGCCAGCGGTACGCCGGCGCTGTCGACGCCGTCGGTGTGCAGGATGACGTAGGCCGCCGAGTAGTCGCCGTCCTTGTTCATGGCGTCGGACCCGTCAGCGGTCAGCGAGGTGGGAAAGCGGACGTCCTCGACGGTGACGCCAGTGATCTGCGGCATGCGCTCCTCGCCCGGCTCGGCTAAAGATCAGATGATCATTCGGAGTATACGGAGGGCGGTTTGGATGCGTCAACGACGCCGTCGGGCCTATACGCATAGACATCGAACGTTTCCTCGTGCTTCCCGCGACGGACCGCGCCGCTTGCTCGGCGGCGGCTCACGCCGTTGCGGTCCCGGTGCGGTAAGGGAACCTGTGAGTTGCGGGGAAGGTTCGACGTTCACAATCGCGGCCGGTTGAACCGACACGGCGAGCTGCCACCATCGAATCGATACATCACATCTTTCGACGAGCGGACGCCGGACGTGCGGGATGCCGGTGAGCGCGGCGGAAAGCCGACGTCTCCGCACGGTACAACTGTCTGACGCACCAGACCCGCGACACCATGGAGAGAAGATCGGAGCCCGACCGTGGCCGAGACGACCCTGCGACCGATGAGCCCCGGCGACGCGGACCGCGTCCTGGCGATCTACCAACTCGGCCTCGACGGCGGGGACGCCAGCTTCGAGGTCACCGCACCGACCTGGGCGGCGTTCGACGCCAGCCGGATCGCCGCGCACCGGTTCGTAGCGGTCGCCGACGGCCTCGTCCTCGGCTGGGTCGCCGTCACGCCGACGTCGAGCCGCCCGGTCTACGCCGGCGTCGTCGAGCACTCCGTCTACGTCGACCCGGCGGCTCAGGGGCGCGGGGTCGGCCGGCTGTTGCTCGACGCGCTGATCGCCTCGACCGAGGGCGCCGGCATCTGGACGATCCAGTCCGGCATCTTCCCCGAGAACACCGCCAGCCTGGCCCTGCACCGACGGGCCGGCTTCCGTGTCATCGGCGTACGCGAGCGGATCGGCCGCCACCACGACCGCTGGCGCGACGTCGTCCTGCTGGAACGCCGTAGTCCCACCGTCGTCTGACCGGAACCCGTCCGCGCGCGGACACCCCCGCGGCGTCCGCCCGGCACCGGGTCCGCGGCCGCCACCACCGTCATCGTCGGCTGGCGCAGGCGACGCAGGTACGCGCCGACGGGCGGGCCGCGAGCCGTTCGGCGGGGATCGGGCGGGAGCACCGTTCGCAGACGCCGTAGGTGCCCGCCGCGACGCGGCTCAGCGCCTCGTCGAGTCCGGCGACGCGTCGACGGGCCGCGGCCAGCACGGCGCTCAGTTGTGCCCGCTCGAACGCGATCGTGCTGCCCTCGGGGTCGTGTTCGTCGTCGGCGTTCGAGGACCGGGACGCCTCGAACAGGCTCCGCAGGTCGCCCTCGAGCGCGGCGATCTCGGCGGTGGTCTCGTCGCGTCGGCGGTGCAGATCCGCACGAATCGCGCTGGGCTCGGTGTCCATGACGGTTCCACGCTACGCGCGCGGAACGATCGTGGGGTCAGCGTTCGGAGCGCACCTGGACGCGATGCGGCCGACCGTGCGCGTCCTCCCGGTCGATCCGTAACTCCCGCTCCAACTCGCCGATGACCGCGCGCAGGTCGTCCAGCCGCTGGGTGAGCGCGATGCGGTCCACCTCGTCGGGGATGCCGTCACCGTCCTCGTCGTAGCCGGGGGCCAACCGCTCGGTCATCTCCAGACGACGTGCCTCCTCCATCGAGTTCACGATGACCGCGATGAGGATGTTGAGCAGCAGGTTGACGGTGATCACCACGTAGCTGACGTAGTAGAGCAGCGTCCACGGCGAGATGGCCAACCCCTGCTCGATGAGGTCCGGCAGCGTCTCCAGTGACAGCAGCACGAACAGCGTCAGCAACGACCTGCCGATGTCCCCGTACTCGTCGGGATACCGGTCGCCGAAGATCAGCCAGCCGGCCATCCCGTACACGTAGAGCGTCACCACGGCCAGCGCGAG
The DNA here is from genome assembly GCF_049841635.1 of Micromonospora sp. DT44. NCBI lineage: Bacteria > Bacillati > Actinomycetota > Actinomycetes > Micromonosporales > Micromonosporaceae > Micromonospora > Micromonospora sp. DT44. The sequence continues at coordinate 40,494 of NZ_JBNCKS010000056.1, forward strand.
GAATCCGGTGACGCCGGGCAGACTGCGCCACAGCGCGGAGACGATGGTCCGCAGGCCCGGCGAGAACCGCACCAGCCGGACCATCCGGGCGACCCGCACCACGCGCAACAGCGCCGCGTCGCCGTGCAGGCCCGGAACGAAGATGGCGGCGATCACGAGGAAGTCGAAGACGTTCCAACCGTGCCGGAAGAAGTCCTGTGGACGCCGGCCGTACGCGGCCAACCGGACGCCGATCTCGATGGTGAAGACGGCGCGGAAGAACAGCTCCAGCCCGTGCAGCGCGCCGGTCGCGGGGAACAGCCCCTCGTGCGTCTCCAGCCCGAGGACGATCCCGTTGGCGAGGATGACGACGACGATGCCGATCTCGAAGGGCCGCGAGCCGGCGAGCCGTGCGCAGGCGTCGGCCAGCGGATGTCGACGACCGTCGGGACGTGAGCGGTCACCTCGCTGAGCGGGAGCGGACGGTCCGCTCACCGGGCGGCCGATCCGTAGGTGGGTGCCGAGGTCGCCGCGCGGGCCCACCTCCGGTCGTCGTGGCGGGGCGGAACCATGGCGACCACCCTAGATGATCGATTCCAAGGGATGTGGGACCGCAAGTAGACGCGAGGGCGTCCATGATCGGCGTTGTCTAGGCAA